>JAKLHH010000448.1 GCA_022710245.1 Myxococcota bacterium | reverse complement strand
CGTGCCCGATGCCGACCCAGAAGACGAAGTTGGTGATGTCCCAGGCCCAGGCGACCGGGACCTGAAGGCCCCAGACGCCGATGCCCTTCCAGAAGAGGTTGCCGATCGCCACCAGCCCCAGGCAGAGGAGCGCGAGGGAGATGGTCAGCGCCACGTACCAGGCGCGCGGCGGTCTCCACTCCACGGGGCGGGCCACCGCCTCGGTGATGGAGTGGAGGTCGGTGCCCCCCTCGATGAGGGGCGCCCGCCGGTGCACCGGATCGATGAGGTCGAGGTTCGCGGTGCTGTCGGCCACGGCTACACCAGCTCCGGGTTGGGGTTGCGCAGCTTGGCCAGGTAGGTCGTGCGGGGCTTCGTCTGCAGCTCCGTGAGGATGCCGTAGTCGCGGGACTGCCGCTTGCGCTGCGCGACCAGGCTGTCCTCCTGGCTGAGGTCGCCGAAGACGATCGCCTGGGCGGGGCAGGTCTGCGCGCAGGCGGGCACCACCGCCCCGTCGGCGATGACGCCGTCACCCCGCACCTTGGCCGCGATCTTTGCCTCCTGGATCCGCTGCACGCAGTAGGTGCACTTCTCCATGATGCCGCGGAAGCGCATGCTGACGTCGGGGTTCTTCTGCATGCGGTGCAGCGGGTCGAGCCCGCTGTTGTACTGGAAGAAGTTGAAGCGCCGCACCTTGTAGGGGCAGTTGTTGGAGCAGTAGCGGGTGCCGATGCACCGGTTGTAGACCTGGTCGTTGAGCCCCTCGGCGGTGTGCGAGGAGGCGGCGACCGGGCAGACCTGCTCGCACGGCGCGGTCTCGCACTGCATGCACGCGACCGGCTGGAAGCGCACCTGGGGGGCGGCGGGATCGCCGGCGTAGTAGCGGTCGATGCGCAGCCAGTGCATCTCGCGGTTCTCGCGGACGCGCTCCGGGCCCACCACCGGGATGTTGTTCTCCGCCTGGCAGGCGACCACACAGGCGCCGCAGCCGAGGCAGGCGTTGAGGTCGACCGACATGCCCCACTGGCGACCGCGCCGCTCGTTCGGCTCCTTCCAGAGCGAGCGGAGCGGCGGCTCGTGCTCCACCTGGGCGAAGCGCGGGTTGGCCTGGAACTCCTCGAGGGTGGCCTCGCGGATCAGCGGCCGCCCCTCCATCGACCAGTGCTCCTGCGTCATGGCGAAGCGGTAGCGCCCGCCGAGGCGCCTGAGCGAGAGCCCGCCGGCGAAGGAGGGCGACGTCGCCACGCGGAGCGGCGCCCCCGCCACGCCGCGGCGCTCGTCCGCGGTGCCCATGGCGCGGCCGTGGCCCAGGGTGAGCGCGACGACGCCCTCGGCGACGCCGGGGACGATCAGCGCCGGCCCGCTGGCGGTGCGCCCGCCGAGCGAGAGCTCGATCACGTCGCCGGTGCGGACGCCCTGGGCGGCGGCGGTGGCCGGCCCCAGGCAGGCGGCGTTGCCCCAGGTCAGCTTGGTGATCGGATCGGGGAGCTCCTGCAGCCAGCCGTTCTGGGCGTAGCGCCCGTCGAGGAGCGCCGGGCTCGGGTGCAGGCTGAGCTCGAGGCCCAGGATCACCGCGGGCGGCCGGCTGCGACCGAGCGACTCCCAGCGCAGCTCGGGCGGCGGCTGGCTCGCCGTGTCGGGGAGCGCCACGACGCCGTCGTGGAGCCAGCGACGCCAGCGGCGCTCGAAGTCGTGCGTCGCGGCAGCTACGAAGGGCCGCCCGGCCTGGGCGGCGCCGCTCCGATCCTGCAGCGCGCTCGCCGCTGCCGGGGCGCTGGCCGGAGTGGCGGCCGCGCCCGCCGCGGAGGCCGGGGCGCTCGCGGGGGCTCCCTCGCGGAGGCGCCAGGTCTCGCGCACCAGCTCGTAGCCGCGGCCGGTCGGCGCGCCGACGAGGAGCGCCAGCACCTCGAGCTCCGAGCGGGAGTCGAAGAGCGGCGCGATGAGGGGCTGCTGCAGGCTCAGCGTGCCGTCGCTGGCGCGGTGATCGCCCCAGGCCTCGAGGAAGTGGCTGCGCGGCAGCTGCCAGCCGCAGAGCGCCGCGGTCTCGTCCACCCGATCGGAGAGGTGGATCCGCTCGGGCACGCCCGCGATCAGCTCGCCGAGCCCGAGGTCTCCCGGCGCGGTCGCCACCGGGTTGCCGCCGAGGACGACGAGCGTGCGCACCTTGCCCGCGCGGAGCTCGTCGGCGAGCTCCTCCAGGCTGCGGGCCTCGGGCGCGTCGGCGTCGGGGACCAGGTTGACGGTGCGCCCCTCGTTCTCCAGCGCGTGGTTCAGCAGGATGCCGAGCCCGTGAACCGGCGCGGGCTGGCGCTCGCCGACGACGACCAGCGCGCGGCCGCGGTTGCGCAGGAGATCGGCGGCGACGGCGGGCACCCACTTGCCCCAGCGCGAGGCGTCCCCCTTCACCGCCCGCACCGGCGCGGGGAGCTGCAGCCCCTGGCGCGCGAGCTCGCCGACCAGCGCGCGAGCGAACGCCTCGACCTCGCTCCCGCGCAGCGGCAGGCGGTGGTCGGCCGCCGCGCCGGTCAGCGTCAGGTAGGGCTCGACCGCGTAGAGGCGGTTGATCGCCGAGTGCTGCGAGAGGACCTGACGGCGCCTCGCGAAGAGCCGCTGATTGCGGGTGGCGTCGCCCTCGAGCCCGAGGAAGTCCGAGTCGAGCGCGAGGATGACGTCGGCGCGATCGGGCTGCAGGAGGGGCAGCCGCCCGCTCGCGCCGACCAGCGCGGAGCCCCGCAGCGTGTGCCGCGGGTAGCACTCGTCGTGGAGGTAGAGCCGCGCCTCGGGGAGCGCGCGCCCGAGCTCGCCGAGGAGCCGGCGCCAGGTGGGCGAGGTCAGGTGCGAGGTGAGCAGCGCGAGGCCGCGGCCGCGGTCCTTGCGCAGCGCCGCCGCGCGCTGGGCGAACGCCTCCCAGCTCGTCTCCTTGCCCTCCCTGAGCGGGCGTCGCGCGCGGCCGGGGTCGTAGAGGCCGAGGAGCTCGGCCTGCGCCCACGCGCTCGCTGAGCCCTGGCTCGACGGGTGCGCGGCCAGACCCTCGATCTTGGTCGGGCGTCCGTCCTGGCTCTCGACGAGCAGGCCGAGGACGCCGCCGCCGATCATGGCGGAGGTCGCGTAGTAGCGCGGCCTGCCCGGGATCAGGTCCTCGGGGCGCTGGCTGAAGGGGACGATGGGATCGACGGGCTTGCGCAGGCAGCCGCTGAGCGAGATCCCCGCGAGCGCCGCGCCGGCGCCGACGAAGCCGAGGAAGCCACGCCGGCTCACGGGCGTGGCGTCGAGCTCGTCCACGCGGGGGGGAGAGGGGGCGTGGGGGTCGTGGTCGTGGGTGGCGTGGGGGTCGTGACCGCCAGCCGCAGCCACAGCCGCGCTCCGCTCGAGCTCTTCGAGGCTGCGCCAGTACCTGATCTCGTCGCGGCTCATCGGTGGCACCCCGAGCAGTGGGTCGGCGGGCCCGGCTGCCGCTTCCGCGCGCCGTCTCGCTCCGGCTCGTAGCCGGCCGCCTTGCGATCCCACGTCATGCTGGTCACCTGCTCGCGCGGGCGCAGGTGCTCGCGCGGGTTGCGGTGGCAGTCGAGGCACCACGACATCGAGAGCGGCTCCACCTGACGCACGATCTTCATCTGATCGACGCGGCCGTGGCAGCTGACGCAGCCGACCCCGGCGGCCAGGTGCACGCTGTGATCGAAGTAGGCGTAGCGCGGGAGCATGTGGACGCGGATCCACTTGAGCGGCTTGTCGGCTCCGAAGCTCGCCCGCACCGGCTCGAGCTTGAGGCTATCCTTCAACACCACCGCATGACAGTTCATGCAGGTCTTGGCCGGCGGGATGGCCGCGTGGCCGGCCCGCTCTATCGTGTTATGGCAATAGCGGCAATCGATGCCGAGATCCCCCGCGTGGAGCTTGTGCGAGTAAGGCACTGGCTGCAGGGGCGCATAGCCCGCGTCGGTGTACTTGGGCGAGAACCAGTACCAGACGGCGAAGACCGCCGCGACCAGCAGCACCGGCGCGCCGAGGCCGATCGCGAGAGGGGCCCGGTTGGTCCAGCGGGGAAAGATCAGCGCCACGGTCGCATCCTCTCCGTCGGAGGTTGTCGAGCCAGGGGTCGCGCTCAGCGATCGGTGCGTCGCCTGAGCGCCTCCCCCTCGGGTGTTCCCTTGATCCGGATCAGGTCGCGGACGTAGTGGACCACCGCCCAGAGGTCCCGCGGCGAGAGCTCGGCGATCCAAGCAGGCATGGGCGTGCCGCCGATCCCCGCCGCGACGGTGCGATAGATCTCACTGTCATCATGGCTCGCTCGTAACGTATCGCCCACAAAGTCAGGTGGCAACAGCTTTCCGTACTCGCTCAGCACCGCATGGGAGCGAGTCATCTCGCTCCGGAACGGACGGGTTGGATGCTCGACGCCGCGGCGCCGCGCCTCCTCCTCGATCCACGCCCGGACGGTCTCGCGAGCGACGTAGGAGGGGTGGCAGGTCCAGCACTGCGCGATCGCGTGATACACCACCTCACCTCGCGCGCGGGCCCCGCCCTGCGGTCCCTCGCCTCGCGGCCACGGATCGGGCCGCAGCGGGACGGGCTTGCCCGGCCGCTCGTGCAGCCAGCGCGGGGAGAAGGTCTTCAGGTACTGGACCAGCGCCGTGGCGGCCTCGTCCGAGATGGCGCCGTAGCCTGGCATGTGCGTGCCGCGCAGCCCCTGGCGCAGGGTCCGCAGCAGATCCTCGTCGGAGGGGAGCGCGCCGGAGAGGACCCCGGCGAACTTGAAGCGGCCGATGGTGAAGTCGCGCGGCGCGGGGTTCATGCTCGCCGCGCTCGGCCCCTGCCCGTCGCCGCGGAGCCCGTGGCAGCCCACGCAGTAGCGCTGGTACTCGAGCCGTCCCCTGCTCAGCACCTTGGCCGGGACCTCACGGCCGCCGAGGACCAGCGGCGCGCTGAAGCCGTCCCCCTCGCACGCGCTGGCCGCGGCCAGCAACAGCAGGCCGACGACGCGCGCGGCGGGCGGCCGGCTCACCGGCCCTTCCTCTGCTGCCGCTGCTGCCGCAGGACGTGCTGCGCGCGGTGAAAGACCTCGTCGAGGCCCCGCTCGTCGTAGCGGTAGTAGCCGCGGACGCCGCCGTCGCCGTCGACGAGGATCAGCGTGGAGGCGTGCGCGATGTCGATCAGGTCGCCCTTGATGATCTTCTCGCCGAGGTGCGTCTGCAGACCCTGCACGATCAGCACGCGCACCGCCTGCGGCTCGCCGGTGAGGAAGCGCCAGCGCGCGAGGTCGGCGCCGTGCTTCTGCGCGTATGCCTTCAGCACCGGCGGCCGGTCGTTCTCCGGGTCGACGCTGAGGCTGAGCAGGTGGACGCCGTCGATCCCTGCCTTCGCGTAGCGGTCCTGCAGCGATCGCATCGCGCGCGTGAGGACGGGGCAGATCGAGCGGCAGCTGGTGAAGAAGAGATCCACTACCCAGACCTGGCCGCGGAGCTGCGCGTTGCTGAAGGGGCGTCCCTCCTCGTCGATGAGCTCGAACCGCGGCAGGGTGAGCAGCACGGGCGGCGGCTCCGGGATCCGGCGCAGGTAGAGCCGCAGGATCGGCATGGTGATCGCCGCGGCGATCGCCGCCCAGAGGAATGGGTTGCGCCAGAGCGAGGGCGAGGGCCGCCCGGCCCGCGGGTCCCGCGGGGCGTCGCCCGGGGCAGCACCGCCCGAGGTCGCCTGCCCGCTCACACCAGAGCTCCGTCGGCCGCGAGCGCGAGGAGGAGGAGCGGCAGGTAGACCAAGGTCAGCCGGAAGAGCTGCCGGGCCCAGCGATCGCTCGCGGCGCGCTCCACCGCCTGGCGCTGGCCGCGCACCGCCTCGGCGAGGAGGAAGAGGCCGCCCACGCCAGCCCCCACCAGGTAGACAGGCCCCGCCGCGCCGAGGACGGGGAGGAGCCCGCTCGCGCCCACGAGGAGCACGGTGTAGAGGAGGATGCCGCGCCGAGCCGCTCGCTCGCCGCGCACCGCGACGACCGTGCGGATGCCGGCGCGCGCGTACTCGTCGCGCCGGTAGATGGCGATGGCGAGGAAGTGCGGCACCTGCCAGAGGCCGACGGTGAGGAAGACGGCGAGGCCGGGGAGGCCGATCGCGCCCGTGGCCGCGGTCCAGCCCATCAGCGGGGGCATCGCGCCGGCGACCGCGCCGACCAGCACCGCCGCCGGGGAGCGCCGCTTCATCGGCGTGTAGACGAGGACGTAGACGATGAGCGCGATCACGCCGAGGAGCGAGGTGAGCGGGTTGACGACGAGCGCGGTGCCCACGATCGCCAGCGCGGCCAGCCCGAGGCCGAAGGCGAGCGCGTCGGCCAGCGCCAGGCGCCCGTCGGGGAGCGGGCGGAGCCGCGTGCGCTCCATCTCGCGATCGCTCTCGCGCTCGAGGACCATGTTGAGCGCGTTCGCGGCGGCGACGAAGAGGCCGACCGCGGCGAGCGCGGCGAGCGCCCCGGGGCGCACTCCGCCTCGAGCCAGCCACCACCCTCCGGCGCCGGTGA
>JAKLHH010000447.1 GCA_022710245.1 Myxococcota bacterium | reverse complement strand
GACATCAAGCCGGGCGAGCCCTTCGACACCCTGGGCAAGAACTGCGGCGGCAGCGTCGGGGGCTGCACGGTGGGCAAGGTGAAGGACTGCGACCTCTCGAAGACGGTCGCCTACCCCGACCTGGTGAAGAAGCTCGACCCCGGCTTCAACCTGCACTGGTTCTGCGACGGGAAGCTGCCGACGCCCGAGGTCTGCAACCAGCAGGATGACGACTGCGACGGGGCCACCCCCGGCTCGGAGGTCGACTTCGACGGCGACAAGTACCTCGGCTGCAAGAGCCCCTGCACCGGGCTCGCGGCCGGGCTCCTCGGCTGCGACGACTGCAACGACAGCGACCCCGGCGTCCACCCCGGCGCGCTGGAGCTCTGCAACAACAAGGACGACAACTGCGCGAGCGGCACCACCGACGACGGCAGCGGCGAGTGTCCGCCGAAGGGCTTCGGCTGGCAGTGCTGCGTCGGGCAGTTCGGCTGCAAGGACACCCAGAACGACTTCTACAACTGCAGCAAGTGCGGTCAGGTCTGCCCCTCGAACACCACCGACACCTGCTCGGGCGGGCAGTGCCGCTGCGGCGGGAGCGCGCCCTGCGGCGCCGGCCTCAACTGCGTCGCCGGCTCCTGTGTCTGCAAGGCGGGCGGCCTCTGCAACGGCTGCTGCGTGGGCACGACGATGTGCATCGCCCTCGCCAGCGAGTCGCCTGCCCAGTGCGGCAAGGGCGGCGGGCAGTGCGGCGCCTGCAGCGACGGCAACGACTGCACGACCGACACCTGCACCTCGGGCGGCGACTGCACCTTCCCCGCGAAGTCGAACAACACCGACTGCGACTCGGCGAGCGGCAAGTGCCTGAGCGGCAACTGCTGCAAGGGCTGCGTCGGCGGCGGCGTCTGCCAGCCAGGGACGACCACCGGGGCCTGCGGCGCGACGGGCAAGGCCTGCAGCGCCTGTGGCGGCGGCAACCAGTGCCAGGACCCGGCCTGCACCGGCGGTGCCTGCGTGATCGTCAACAAGGGCGACGGCACCGGGTGCAACGACGGCGCCTACTGCACCGTGAACGACCACTGCACCTCGGGGAGCTGCGGCGGCGACGCGCGCGACTGCACGGGCGTCGCCGACCAGTGCAACAACGGCACCTGTAACGAGAGCACCGACCAGTGTGTGAAGCAGCCCAAGGCGGGCAGCTGCGACGACGGCAAGTGGTGCACGGTGAACGACACCTGCAGCTCCGGCGCGTGCAACGGCACGGCGCGGGACTGCTCCTCGGCCAGCGACGCCTGCAACACCGGCGTCTGCGACGAGGGCAGCGACCAGTGCGTGGCGCAGCCGAAGTCGAACGGGACCTCCTGCTCGAGCGGGACCGGCAAGTGCTACGGCGGCAGCTGCTGCACCGGCTGCTGGAACGGGAGCGCCTGCGTCGCCGGCGATCAGGACGGAGTCTGCGGCAGCGGCGGCAACAGCTGCGTGAGCTGCACCAGCACGGGCCGCACCTGCATCAGCCACAGCTGCGGCTGCACCGGCTGCCTGTCCGGGGTCAATTGCAGGGTCGGCGACCAGGTCGCCGAGTGCGGGACCGGCGGCGTGGCCTGCCAGGTCTGCACCGCCGGGACCTGCAAGGTCGCGACCTGCAGCAGCGGCACCTGCGGGACCGAGAACGCGGCCGACAACACGGTCTGCACTGGTGTGGTGCCGGGCAGCACCTGTCAGGGCGGGACCTGCTGCGGCTGCTGGGAGGGAGGCAACTGCTACCCGGGCACCGCGAACAACCGCTGCGGCAGCAACATGGCGACCTGCACCAGCTGCAACGGCGGCACCCCCAACTGCGTCGCTGGCGTTTGCAAGCCATGAGCCGCGCGGCCGCGTCCCTGTTCGCGCTCCCCCTCGCCCTCGCCGCCTGCACGGCGGAGTCGGGGATCATCATCGCGGTCTCGGGCTCGGGCGTGGAGGAGGTGCAGCTCCAGATCGCCCGCGGCGAGGGGCAGAGCTACTTCCTCGATGAGGGGGTCTCGGCGGCGCGCTATGACGTGCGTGGCCGCAACCTGCGCGAGAGCCCCTACGAGGTGATGCTGCACGAGGAGGGCTTCTCCGACGCGCCGGCGCTGCGCGTCCTCGCGCTCGGCTACTCGGGGGGCAAGGCGACGCTCTCGAGCCTGCTCGAGCCGCCGCAGGCCTTCGTCCGCGGCGAGCTGCTGCGGCGTAACCTGGTCCTCGGCTACGGCGCGCCGTCGCCGCAGGGGAAGGGCTGCTACGTCCCTCAGCTGAACCAGAAGAGCTACCCGCTCCTCATCCGCAGCGACCAGGACTGCGACGGCGCCGGGCCGGAGGACACCCCGCCCGACTGCAACGACGCCGACCCGGCGATCTACCCGAAGGCGACCGAGCGCTGCGACGGCAAGGAGAACAACTGCGACGGCAAGCGCGAGACCTCCGAGGCCTGCTACGGCAAGGACGGCGAGACCTGCCGGGAGGGGACGCGGAGCTGCGACGACGCGCCCGGCAAGGGCCTCCTCGGGGGCTGCGAGCTCGCGGGCGGCGCCGAGCGGCCGCAGCCCTACTGCTGGGTCTACGCGACCTGCGACGCGACCCCGTCCCCGGCCGGGAGCGCGCCGCTCGCCTGCCTGGGCGGGCGGCTGGCGAGGAGCACGTGGGCCTGCACGCTGGCGGCGGACGCGAGCGGCAGCTGCGCGGTCAGCCGGGAGCTGACGCGCCCCTTCGACACCGAGAAGTGCCGCTGGGTGCTCACCAGCGACGGCGGGCTCGGGGCGACGCTCTCCGGCGCCAGCGGGACGCCCCCGACCAGCACCACCTGCGCCGCCTCGCTCAGCTTCCCGGCGGCGAGCACGGCGACGAGCGGCACCGTCACCGTCGAGTTCTACGACGAGAGCAACGCCAAGCAGCACCGCGCTGCCCTGATCGAGGTGGCGGTCACCGCGAAGCCGCGGGCGAGCTGCGGCGAGGCGAGCACTCGCCTCTCCTGCGTCCAGAAGCAGTAGCGAGGAACTGGCGACGGCTCGAGCCTGGCGTGTAAGACTAGCCAGATGACGGATGAGCTACACGAGGGGAGCGCCATGAGCGAGCTCGAGCGGCTGATCGCCACGGCCTTCAAGCAGGGGCCGGCGGCGGAGGCGAACACGCTGATCGAGGAGGTCCGGGTGCAGCTGCGCGAGGAGCTCGGCGCCGCCCAGAGCTACGAGGTCGTCCTCGACGGCCGCGGCTGGGACTACCTGCGCGAGGTGGTGGCGCCGAGGCTCGCCTTCTACCTGCGCGGCAAGCGCTTCCACTTCGACCGCTGCGCGCCGGTCTTCCTCAGCCTCTTCCAGGGCGACCGGCTCTACTTCATCCACGCCGAGGACTTCTACCGCACGCTCCGGGCCACGCTCGGGCTCTCCGAGGAGAGCTTCGCGGCCATGGCGCGCGGCTGGGAGGAGACCGGGCGGGCGGTGGCGGGGGCGCTGCCTCCCGGCGACCCGGAGCCGCGCTCGTGAGGCGCGGGCTCGAGGAGCTCGCCGGCGGGCTCCTCTTCGTCGGCTTCGAGGGCAAGACCGCGCCGCCCTCGCTCCTGGCGCGGATCGCCGCCGGCCGCGTCGGCGGGGTGATCCTCTTTGCCCGCAACCTGGGGGCGCCCGGGGAGGTCGCCGCGCTCACCGCGGCGCTCAGGGCCGCGGCGCCCGCGGGCCAGCCGCTCCTCGTCGGGGTGGATCAGGAGGGGGGCAGGGTGCAGCGGCTCCGCGCGCCGCTCGCGGTCTGGCCGCCGATGCAGCAGGTCGCGGCCCACGGCGACGAGGCGCTCACGCGGCAGCTCGGCCGCGCGCTCGGCGAGGACCTCGCCAGCCTCGGCTTCAACCTCGACTTCGCGCCGGTCCTCGACGTGGTCAGCAGCGAGGGCAGTTGTCGCGGCGCCGCCCAGATCGGGCGGTCGGGCGAAGCTGCCGTGACCAAGAACTCGGTGATCGGCGACCGCAGCTTCGGGCCCGACCCGTCGCTGGTGGCGCGGCACGGGCTCGCGCTGGCCGCCGGGCTCCTCGAGGCGGGAGTGCTCCCCTGCGGCAAGCACTTCCCCGGGCACGGCGGGCCGGTCGCCGACAGCCACGAGACCCTCCCCGTCGAGCGGCGTCCGGCGAGCGAGCTGCGGGCGCTCGACCTCGCGCCCTTCCGCGCGGCGATCGCGGCGCGGCTGCCGCTGCTGATGTCGGCGCACGTTCGCTACCCCGCGCTCGACGCCGAGGCGCCCGGCACGCTCTCGCGGGCGATCTGCACGGACCTGCTGCGGCGCGAGCTCGGCTTCGAGGGCGTGCTCGTCTCCGACGACCTGGAGATGGGCGCCATCACCGGCACCCTCGGTCCGGGGCCGGCCGCGCTCGCCGCGCTCCGCGCCGGCGTCGACCTGCTGCTCATCTGTCATCGCGAGGACCGGCAGCAGGCGGCGCTGGAGGCGATCGTGCAGGCGGCCTCGACCAGCAGCGCCGATCGCGCGCGGCTCGAGGAGGCGGAGGCGCGGGTGGCCGCGCTGAGGGCCTCGCTCCCCGCCTCGCGGGCCGTCGCGCCCGAGCTCGCGCTGGAGCGGGTCCACGCCTCGGTGCACGCCGAGCTCCTCGCCGCGCTCGGCATCGCCTGATCCCACCCTCGGACGTGGGCTGCTAGAACACCAATCGGGTTGGCTCCCGTCGCCAGGCTCGTCCTCGAAACCACAGGCGTCGTTGCTCGTCGGTTACGTACCACCAGTATGCGCCCTCCTCGCGCCTAGCCTGTGGTTCCAATCACTTCGCCTGGCTCGGTCCGCCAACTCGATTGGTGTTCTAGGGCTGGAGCCCCGGCTCCAGGCACCGCTTCGCGGGCAGCACCGACCCGTCGCGCATCCCGGCCTCGAGCGGCAGGATGCTGCAGAGCTTCGAGGCGCACTCCTCGTGCGCGACGCACGCCTCGCCCAGCGACTTGCCCGAAGGGCTGTCGTCGCACGAGGCCAGGGCGAGGCTGCCGCTGATCAAGAGAAACCCGCGAAGCCACCGCATGTCCACACCCCGAAGATCGACTGAATCATCTTACGTTGCTGTGGCTTGCGCAGGCGAGCCCACAATCGCCGAGCGAGTTTTTTGCCCTCCGGATCTGTGTACCCTAATGTAGGTGCATGTACGAAATCAGACCGGCCACGACCCGCTCCCCCGACCACCTCTACTTCAGCTCCACGGACGGCCGCTTCGCCCTCTACCAGGGCGACTGCCGGCAGGTGCTCTCGCAGCTGCCTGCCGAGAGCGTCGACCTCATCTTCGCCGACCCGCCCTACTTCCTCTCCAACGGCGGCATCACCTGCCAGTCGGGCCGCATGGTGAGCGTCGACAAGGGGCAGTGGGACGTCTCCCACGGCGTCGAGGCGATGCACACCTTCAACACCGACTGGCTCGCGGCCTGCCGCCGGGTGCTGAAGCCGAACGGGACCATCATGGTCTCGGGTACGCGCCACGTGATCTTCAGCGTCGGCTTCGCGATGCAGCAGATGGGCTTCAAGATGCTCAACGAGGTGGTCTGGTACAAGATCATCCCGCCACCCAACCTGAGCTGCCGCTACTTCACCCATTCGACGGAGCTCATCCTCTGGGCCGCGCGCGACGGGCGGAGCAAGCACTACTTCGACTATCCGGCGATGAAGGCGGAGAACGGCGGCAAGCAGATGCAGAACCTCTGGAGCATCGTGCCGCCGCTCAAGGCCGAGAAGCGCTTCGGCAAGCACCCGACGCAGAAGCCGCTCGCGCTCCTCGAGCGCATCGTCCGCGCCGCGAGCCCCGAGGACGCGGTGGTCCTCGACCCCTTCTCCGGCAGCGGCACGACCGGCATCGCCGCCGCGCGGCTCGGCCGTCGCTACATCGGCGTCGAGCTCGACAGCGAGCACCTCGACCGCTCCATCCTGCGCCTCGGCGACCTCTCCGGCGAGCGGGCCGAGCCGAAGGTGCCGGCGCACCGCCGGCGGCAGGCCTCGGCGCGCTAGGTCGCGCTCTCACGATTGATCACATCTTCAGCGGCCTGCGGTGGGCAGCCCCATTCCGAGCGGGGGCAAGGTCGGGAGAGGGGGCGTTGCTCTCACGCCGCGCTCCTTGCCTTCGAGGGCAAGGTCGAGGGGTGGGCCTCCAGTCCCACCTCCAAGCTTGCGCGATTCAGCGCAAGGTCGGAGGGGAGATGTGGGGTCCCCCCTCCAAGGTTGCGCGAATTCGCGCAAGGTCGAGGGGTGGGCCTCCAGTCCCACCTCCAAGCTTGCGCGATTCAGCGCAAGGTCGGAGGGGAGACGTGGGGTCCCCCCTCCAAGGTTGCGCGAATTCGCGCAAGGTCGAGGGGTGGGCCTCCGGTCCCACCTCCAAGCTTGCGCTCGGTCCCACCTCCAAGCTTGCGCTCGGTCCCACCTCCAAGCTTGCGCTCGGTCCCACCTCCAAGCTTGCGCTCGGTCCCACCTCCAAGCTTGCGCTCGGACGCTTGCTCCAGACGCGACTCCCCTCGCAGTCACG
>JAKLHH010000446.1 GCA_022710245.1 Myxococcota bacterium | reverse complement strand
CCTGTCGCCGAGCGTCGCGGACGCGAGCTCCTCCGCGGGCATCCCCTCGAGCTCCTCGTCGTCCTCCTGCTTGCGGTTTTGCATCACCGCGTCGACCAGCGCGACGCCTCTCAGGTGCTCGGTGCTCATGCCGGACTCCTTGCGTTGGACGATGAGTATGGGTCGCGTCCGAGCTGCCCGCCAGCGCCGGGAGGGCACCGGGCGACGCTGATGGTCCCGCGCTCAGAGGGCGGCGATGCGGAGCTCTCCGTCGAGGCAGGTGTTGGCCGCACCGCCGACGAGGATGGTCTCGCCCTCGTAACGGATCTGGACCCGCCCCGAGCGCCCGAGCGCCTTGCCCTGCGAGGCGGTGTACGCGAGCCCGAGCGGCAGCCCGCGCTGGCGGAGGAGCGCCGCGACGCAGCCGTTCCCGCTGCCGCAGACCGGATCCTCCGGCACGCCCGTGGCCGGCGCGAAGGAGCGGACCTCGATGGCGGCGTCGAGGGCGGCGCCCCCGGAGGCGTAGGCCGCGAAGACCGTCACGCCCTCCGCCCCGAGCGCGCGGCTGACGGTCGTCAGCGCGTGCTGGTCCGGGGTCAGCGCGAGGACCGTGGTGACGGAGTCGAGCTCGGTGGTGAGCCAGCGCGGGCCCACCGAGATGGACTGCAGCGGCGAGAGCCGCGCCGCCTCGAGCCCCAGCGCCGCGGCGACCGCCGCGTGCCCGCCGTCGGGGACCGGCTCGAACACCGGCGCGGGCAGCTCGAAGAAGACCACCCCGTCGGCCTCGAGGTGCAGCCGGACGAGGCCGACCCCGCATTCCTGCACGAGGAGGCCGGGCTGCCGGGGGAGCAGCCCCGCCTCGAGCAGCGCGTGGGCGGTCCCGACGGTCGGGTGGCCCGCGAAGGGCATCTCGTGCCGCGGATCGAAGATGCGGACGCGGTAGTCCGCGCGCGGATCAGCGGCTGGGGTGACGAAGGTGCACTCCGAGAGGTTCATCCAGCTCGCGATCTGCTGCATGACCTCCGGCGTGAGCGGCGCCGCCTCGAGGAAGACCGCGACCGGGTTGCCCGAGAGCGGGCGGCGCGAGAAGACATCGACCTGCTTGTAGCGGACCTGCACGGCACCTCCCCATGCTGAGCGTTGTGAGGTGGCTGATGATAGACGAGGGCGCCGCGGCGGGCCAGGGCTCGACGTCGCGCGGTGTTGCGCGAGGGCGGCGCGGCCCTCACGGACGGGTCGCGGCCCTCACGGACGGGCCGCGGCCCCGATCGCGTCGCGGAGGGCCTGCTCGACTCGGTAGCACTCCTCGGCCGCCGCGGGCGGGTCGACCAGGTGGGTGGCGTCGCTCCAGCCCTCGTGCCCCGCCGGGAAGAGGCTGAAGCGCGCGCTCGCGAGCTCGGGGAGCGGCTGCAGCTTCGCCTCGAGGGCGCGGCGCTCGGCGAGGTAGGCGCGGACCCGGCGCTCCTCGTCGGGGGTGCGGGCGAGGCGGAGCGGGTCGGGGTTCTTGCTGTGGGCGACCTGGTCGAGGAGCGGCGTGATGCCGTGCTTGCGGCCGAGCGCCGCGAGCGAGCGGGAGACCGCGGCGTTCTCGCGGGTGACCCGCGCCAGGCGCGCGGCGCTCCAGCGCGGCTCCAGGCGGAAGGCGAAGCGCGGGCGCACCAGCTTGCCGTGCTTGCGGATGCGGGCGGAGCGCTCGGCGGCCGTCTCCGTCGAGACCGGGGCGCTGATCCGGTTCTCGGGGAGGACCCAGACCGGCGTGGTCCGCTCGAAGACGAGCTGGTCACCCTGGCGGAGGACGCGCCACCCGGCGGGGAGCGGCAGGCGCGCGAGGACGGGGTCGGCCGCCACGTCGGCGGGGAGCGGCGCGGCGAGCGCGAGGGAGCCGAGCGCGAGGAGCGCGAGCAGCACGCGAAGCACAGAAGGCACGCTCAGGGAGGTCGGGCGAGTCATGGGACGAGGGTAGGGGGGCCGCGAAGAGCTGTAAAGGCTCGCCGCCGCGCGCGGGCCGGCGGTATCATCGCCCCTCATCCTGAGACGGACGGAGCGAGCCATGCGCGTGGCGCTGATCGGCGCGGAGCAAGAGGAGAGCCTGGCGGTCCGCTACCTGCGGGGCGCGCTGGAGCGGGACGGGCACGAGGTCACCCAGCTCGTCTTCAACGAGCCCGAGCAGCTCGAGGACGTGGCGCGCCTCGCGGCCGCCGGGGGCTTCGCGCTGATCGGCCTGTCGATGGTCTTCACCGCGCGGGCGCGCGAGTTCGCCGCGCTGGCCACGCGCCTGCGCGAGCTCGGGGTGAGCGGGCTCCTCGTCGCGGGCGGGCACTTCGCCGGCTTCAACGCGGAGGCGCTCCTCGGCGAGGTGGCGGCGCTCGACGCGGTGGTCCTCGGCGAGGGGGAGGGGCCGCTCACCGAGCTCGCCGCCGGGAGGGCGCCCGCGGAGGTCGGCGGGCTCGTGCTCCAGGGCGCGGGCGGCCGGGTCCGCCGCACCGGCGCGCCGCGCATGGCGCCGGACCTCGACGCGCTCGCCTGGCCGACCCGCAAGCAGCCGCCCGACGAGTTCCTCGGCCTGCCCATCGTCAACCTGCTCGCCTCGCGCGGCTGCACCTACGGCTGCGCCTTCTGCTCGATCTCCGCCTGGCATCGCCTCTGCGGCGGCGAGCGCCATCGCCTGCGCGACGCCGACGCGGTGGCCGCGGAGCTGGCCGCGCTCCGCCGGCAGGGGGTGCGCATCTTCAACTTCCACGACGACAACTTCCTGCCCCGCGGCCGCGAGGCGGCGCTCGCGCGGCTCGCTGCCCTCGAGCGCGCGCTGCGCCCCCGCAAGCTCGGCCGCGTCGCGCTCGCGCTCAAGTGCCGCCCCGACGCGGTGGAGCCCGAGGTGCTGGCCGCACTCCAGCGCCTCGGCACCTTCCGCCTCTTCCTCGGCATCGAGGCGGGGAGCGAGGCGTCGCTCCGCGCCCTCGGCCGCGGCCAGACCCTGGCCGAGAACGAGCGCGCGCTCCGCCTGGTGAACGAGGCGGGCCTGCACGCCTGCTTCAACCTGCTCCTCTTCAACCCCGACTCGACCCTCGAGGACGTCGCCGAGAACCTCCGCTTCCTCCGCCGCCACGGCGAGAACCCGATGAACTTCTGCCGCACCGAGGTCTACGCGGGGACGCCGCTCGAGCGGCGGCTCGCGCGCGAGGGGCGGCTCCTCGGCGACTTCTGGGGGCGGCACTACGTGATCGCGGACCCGCGGGCGCAGCGCGCCTTCGAGCTCGCGCTCGGGGCCTTCTACGAGCGCAACTACGGGCACGGGGCGAGCGCGCTCCACCACCTGGCCATGCGGGTCGACTTCGAGGCGCAGCTCCTCGAGCACTTCGGCTGGACGGCCGCGCTCAGGCCCGCCGCCAAGGACTTCGTGCGGCGGGTGAACGCGAGCACCTGCTGCGGGCTCGAGGCGCTGGTCGCGCGGCTGGCTCGCGCTCGCGGCAGGCTCCCCGGTCTGGAGAGCGCCTTCGCGCGGGAGCTCACCGCCTGGGTCGCCGGGGAGAACGAGCGCCTCGGCGCCGAGGGGATGGCGCTCCTCGACGCGATCCACGCGGCCGCGCGGCAGGACGCGCGCGGCGGGAGGCTGCGCGGGGCGGCGAGGCGGGTGGCGGCGGCGGGGCTGGCCGCGACGATCTCCGTCGCCGGCGCCGCGTGCAAGCAGGAGCCCGGCATCGGCACCCACGTCTACGAGACCATCGCGGCGCCCCTCGAGGGAGACCCGGCGAAGGTGCGCGAGCCGGTGACCCGCGCCGTGCTGCCCTGGATCGCGCAGCTCGTGAGCCGCGCGGTCGCCGTCGAGGTGACCGTGGTCCTCGGCCACGACGGTCAGCTCCGGACCTGCACCTTCAAGGCCGGGAGCGGCGAGGCGCAGGCCTGCCCGCGCGGGGTGCGCCTGCAGGTGCAGGGCGCCGACGTGGGCAACCGGCGCTTCGTCCTCCGCTTCAGCGCCGAGGAGCTCGCGCGCGCGAAGGCCGCCGGGCTCCCGCTCGAGCGGACGCACATGAGCGAGATGGCGCCGCGGCCGTACCGGGACGCCGGCGAGACGCAGATGGCGGAGATGGCGCCGATCCCCCGGGACGCGGGCAGGACGCACATGAAGGAGATGGCGCCGCGGCCGCAGCCGCCGACGAAGCCGCCGCCGAAGAAGGCGCCCCCGAAGAAGGCCGAGCCGAAGAAGGACCGCACGCACATGACCGAGATGGCGCCGCTGCCGCTGGTCCCGAAGAAGAAGGTGACCGGCGAGGAGCAGTAGCCGGAGGCGCCGAGGGGGCGTGCTCGTGCCGGCCGTGACCGGCGAGGAGCAGTAGCCGGAGGCGCCGAGGGCGTGCTCGTGCCGGCGGTGACCGGCGCGCGTGCGGCCGGCCGAGGCCGCGCGGCGGGCTTGCAGCGCCAGGCCGCGCAGCAGAGGATGGAGGTCCATGGTCCTGCGGTCGTCTTTACTCTGCGCCACGCTGCTCCTCGGCGGCTGCCACACGCTGGTCCCCTTCACCGCCGGGCAGGGCACGCCGGCGACGGACGCCCCCCCGGCCGCCGACGCGACGGCGGAGCGCCACCCGGGCGAGCTCGCGCACCGCGACGCGCCGCTCGGCGATGGGCCGCGGGCGGACGGCCGGGATCTGCGCGCGACCGAGCGGGGGCGCGAGGCGAGCCCGCCCGACGCGAGCCCGCCCGACGCGACGACCGCGAGCCCGACCAGCCTGCCGGCGCTGGAGGACACCTTCGTCCTCTCCGGACGCCCCGGCAAGACGCGCGCCGACGTCGCCGCCGCTCCCGAGAACGGAGATGACAACACCGCGCTGGAGCAGCTCCGCGTGGGCTACTGCGCCTACAGCTACAACCGCAGCATGCGCTCGCTGCTCAAGTTCGACCTCAAGTCGCTCTGCCCCGCGGCGAAGCTGGTCAGCGCGCGGCTCGTGCTGGCCTTCTTTGGCACCTGGGGCTGGCCGGACCTGGAGGTGCGTCTCTGCCCCGACAGCTGGAGCGCCGCGAGCCTCACCTGGCTGACCCAGCCGGCCTGCGCGTCGACCGCGCTGCTCGTCGTGCCGGCGTTCGCCGCGCCGCCGCTGAACGTGCAGAGCTGGGACCTGACGGCGGTGGTCAAGAGCGAGCGGGGCGGCGACGGCGTGCTCAGCCTGCAGCTCCGCGGCGCGACCGAGTACCTGGACACCGAGGTCTCTGATCACGAGTCCTGGGCGTACGGCAAGCAGCAGGGGGCGGACCTGCAGCCCTGGCTGGAGGTCGAGTGCGCTCCCTGAGCCCGCGGAGGCCGGCGCGCCAGGGCCGCAGGGCGCGGCCGCAGGCGGCGGTCACTGGATGGCGAAGGTGACGTTGAGCCCCAGGATGAGCGGGATCGCGTCGGGCGACGGCGCGCGCTCGGGCTGCTCGCCGCCTCCGCCGCCGCGCGGGCCGCTCGCGTAGGCGTTCTCGTTCGTCAGCGTCCAGCGGCCCCCGTACCAGCTCTCCCACTGCGACTCGCGCACCTGCTGCACCGGGCCGAGCTTGACCCCGAGGTTGCGCGCGATCTGTGCGGCCTTCTCGCGGGCCGCGTGGAGCGCCATCTCACGCACGCGCTTCTTCATCTCGGGGCCCTTGCTGGTCCGCATCGTGGAGGAGATGCGGGTCACCTGGGCCGCGGCCGCGGCCTCCATCACCAGGCCGATCCGGGCCGGGTCGCGCAGCGTGGCGATCAGGGTGACGCTCGCCAGGTAGCCGTCCGGCGTGCGGATGGGACCGGGGGCGAAGCTCTGCTGCAGGCCCACGTGGGAGAGGACCAGGTCCTCGCCGCCAACGCTGCTGCGTCGCAGCGCGGAGACGAGCGCGTCGCGCCGCCGGGAGAGCTCCGCCACCGCCAGGCGGGGCGAGGGGCGCTTCTGCTCCAGGGTGAGCTCGAGGTCGACGCGGTCGGGCGGTACATCGAGGCGCGCCTGGCCGCTCACCTCGATCAGGCGCGGCGGCGCGGGCTGGGCGAGGAGCGGGACAGCGGCTGGCGCGGCGGTCGCCTGCTGCAGCTGCGGGCACGCGAGCAGCCAGGCGCAGAGGACGGCGGCGGCGGCGAGGACGAGGCGGGGGCTGATCGGCGAGCGCATGGGTTATCTCCTCGGTTGGTGACCACCAGGCTAGCGGCCGCGTCGGGGCTCTGCTGTAACGAGTCGGTAAAGCATCCATTGCGGGTCGCGGCAGCTCCCCGCCACCGCCCTCTGCGGTGCGCGGCGTCGCTCCACCCTGGCCTCGGGCGGTCGGGCGACGCTACCGCGGCCGGTAATCTGGCCCCGGGCGACGAGATACTGCTTCCGCAACCCAGCGCGGTCCCCTAACATGGAGGGGTCATGGACAGCTCGGGCAGCCTGGTCGGTCAGCAGATCGGCAACTACGTGGTGACCGGTCTGCTGGGGCGTGGGGGGATGGGCGAGGTCTACGCTGCCGAGCACCCCAAGATCGGCCGCAAGGTCGCCGTCAAGGTCCTCGCCGAGGAGCTGCTGAC
>JAKLHH010000445.1 GCA_022710245.1 Myxococcota bacterium | reverse complement strand
TCGGCGCCGAGCTTCGGCTGGGAGACGTGGATCGCGCGCGGCAGGCGCAGCCCCTTCACCTCGCGCTGATCGGAGGCCTCCACGCGCAGCACCAGCTCGCCCGCGCTCGTCCGCACCTCCGAGCTCAGGAGATCCCAGCGGCGCCCATATCCGTCGAGCCGCACCGTCTGCACCGCGGCCGGTCCGCTGAGCGTGAGCACCTCGGCGCCCGCGCGGGCGTCCCAGGCCACCGAGGCGCGCTGGTGCGAGATGAGCGGCGTGCTGCCGCCGAGGATGGTGAGGATGTCGTCGGGCTCGAGCATCACCTGCAAGAGGCGGGCGATGTTGCAGGGCGCCGCCGGACCGTGGAAGTGGCGGTTCTTCTCGGCGTCGATCAGCGCGAAGCGGCCGCCGCTGACGACCAGCGTGGCGAGGGGGGTGTCGAAGGGCGAGACCACGTCGAACCGGAGCGAGCCGCCCCGGCGCGCCATCAGGCGGACCGTGGCCTTGACCTTGCCCTGCGAGGAGCGGTGGCTCATGCGCGTCTCGCCCCGCAGGCTGCTCACGCGCAGCCCGCGCGCGCGGACCGCGGCGGTGAGCTCCTGCGCGGTGGGCGCCGCGTAGGGCCGCTCCACCTTACAGGTCGCGCCGCGGAGCACGAGGAGCGAGGTCAACGCGAGCAGCGCGAGCGATGAGCGTCTCATGAGTGGTCTGCCTCCCTCGGGTGCGCAGCGCTCTAGTTATACGCCAAGGGTGGGCTGATCGCCCTCGAGAAACTGTGTGCGAGGGGTCACGGTGGAGGGTCGGGATCAGTCCGCGCCGAAGGCGCCGTTGTGGCGCCGGGCCGCGACGACCAGCTGCTCCAGCTCGCGCGCGCCGAGGATCCCCTCACGCACGAAGTAGGTGCCGAGCGGCCGCTGCAGCTGGCGCTGCCTGCCGAGCACGGCGAGCTGGTGGAAGGGGGTCATCTTGCCCTCCCGCACGGCGGCCTCGCAGAAGGGCTCGCGGCCCGCCGCGTGGCGCAGGACCTCGAGCACCTCGAGCGGCGAGAGGATCCCCCAGCGGCGAGCGATCTCGCCGACGAGCGGCCGCTGGGCGCGCTGCCAGGCCACGGCCTCGGTGAGCTGCCGGAGCGAGATCGCGCTCGCATAGAAGAGGTACTGACCGAGGAGCAGGCGGCGGCCGGGCAGGCGCGCGCCCCAGAAGAGACCGCCCGTCGAGGATCTGGTCGAGTCGGGCCCCGAGCGACCCGGGTCGACGGGGGCTGCCGGTCCGCTCCGCTGCTCGCCGGCCGGACCTGCCGCGCGGGCCTGCGTCCTGTGCTGACGGTGCTCGCGCTGCTCGCGCGCGGGACCTGCCGGGCGCGCCTGCGCCTCGCGCTGCCGGTGCTCGCGCTGCTCGCCCCGCGGGGCGCGAGCCCAGCTCCAGGCCGGCGCGGCGGTCGTGGCCGGCGGAGCGGCGGCCTCGATCAGCAGCCGCTCGCGCGGGCCGAGCACCGAGCAGAGGTAGTCGTAGGCGTGCTTCACCTTCTGGAAGCGCGCGGTGAGCTCGTCCGGCGGGAGGCCGAGGTGCGCGGCCCGGTCGGGGTGCGTCTCCAGCGCCGCCGCCCGGAACGCCTTGCGCAGACCGCCGCGGTCGAGGGTGCACCCCCCTCGCGGGGCTGCGACCTGGAAGAGCACCGCATAGGCGCCGAGGACGCGCCCCGTCGCTGCCGGATCGAGTGGCTGATCCATGATGAGTCAGGTTAGGGCTGGCGATCCTCGCTGTCCAATTTGCTGGTCGCGGCCGCTTCGCCCGACCGCCGTACCCCTTCGGGGCGCACCTGGGCGGCGCCGCTCCCGTTGCTGGTCGCGGCCGCCACCCCGCCAACGCCGCTCAGCTTTCGCCCGTTTTCGCCAGGCGCCGTATTGATTTGTGCCGGCCGCCGGCACAAACTCGCAGGCCGTCATGTCGAGGCTGCCCCGACTGCTCGCCGTGCCGCTCCAGGCGCTCGCCGTCTGCCTGGGCCTCGCCCTCATCGGCCTCGGCGTGAACGCCGCGCGGCCCGGAGGGCTGCGGCTCGTCGCGCCCTTCCCCTACGCGCAGGAGTGCCCGGACAAGGCGGCCCAGGTTCCGCTGGGCCCTAGCCTGGAGGCAAGCACGGCGCTGAGCCTGCTCGCCGCGCCGGGCGCGCGGCTCCTCGACGCGCGACCCGCCGAGGACTACGCGGCCTCGCACGTCGCGGCCGCGCGCTCGCTCCCCTACAGCTTCGTCAGCCCTCCGGGCGAGGCCGAGGCGGCGGAGCTGCGGCCGCTGGCACACGTCCTCGTCTACTGCGACAGCCCCGGCGATCGGCTGGCCGGCCTCCTCGCGGACCAGCTCCGGGGCCTCGGGCTCCGCCGGGTGCGCGTCGTCAAGGGCGGCCTCGACGCCCTCCGTCAGGCGGCGAGCCGCCGGGGAGGGACGCGATGAGCGCGACCAGGCCTGGGCAGGGCGAACCCACCGCAACCCGGCTGCGCGCGCTGGACGACGCGCCGGGCGGCGGCCTCGCTCGCGTCGGCCTCGCGGGCCGACTCCTCGGGCCCTGGCTCGCGGTCCTCTTCCGCGTCGGGCTCGGCGCCGTCTTCGTCGTCGCCAGCCTCGACAAGATCGCCCACCCCGAGGCGTTCGCCCGCAGCATCTCCTACTACCGGATGGTGCCGCTCGCGGCGATCAACCTGATGGCGATCTGCCTGCCCTGGATCGAGCTCGGCTGCGGCGCCCTCCTGATCCTCGGGCTCGCCACCCGCGCCAACCTGCTCGTGATCAACGTGCTGCTCGCCGTCTTCATCGTGGCCATCCTCAGCGCGATGCGCCGCCACCTCGACATCAGCTGTGGCTGCTTCAGCACCGACCCCTCGTCGCACACCATGACGCGCGCCACCCTCACCTGGGACATCGTCTGGCTGGCGATGGGCCTGCATGCGCTCTTCCTCGACCGCGGCCACCTCTCGCTGGGCGGGCTGCTGCGCCGGAGGAGCCAGCGACAGGCGCGACGGTGAGGGCTCGACGGAGTAGAAGATGACCCCCTGCCCCCGGAGCTTCGCTCCTTCGCC
Source organism: Myxococcota bacterium (assembly GCA_022710245.1). The sequence continues at coordinate 3,449 of JAKLHH010000445.1, read as the reverse complement.
CAAACCCCTCACCGCCGCGGGAGTCATCGCCCTCGCGCTCGCGCTGCTCGCCCCGCTGCCGGCCCGGGCCCAGAGCGTCCCCTGGGCCGAGCTCCCCGGCGGACGCAAGCTGAGCCCCGCGCAGAAGAAGGTCGCCGAGGGCGCGCTGCGCGAGACCCGCGCCTACGGCCGCTGCACCGACGCGGTGCTGAAGTGCCTCGCCTCCAGGCCGCGCGACAAGCTCGCCTGGCGCCTGGCCGGCTACATCGTCTACCTCGCCGACAAGGACCTCACCGCCGACGAGGTGAAGAAGGTCGTGGGGCGACGCCGCGACTCGGCCGCGCCGGCGAAGCTGCACACGATCCCCCCGGGCACGGCGCCGCGCCTGGGCGACCCGAAGGCGCCGGTCACGGTCGTCGAGTTCGCCGACTTCGAGTGTGGCCACTGCGCCGACCTCAGCCCGGTCCTCGAGGGGCTCGTCAAGAAGCCGCTGAAGGGGAAGGTCGTCCTCTACTTCAAGCCCTACCCGCTGAAGACCGAGGGCGGCCGCCTGCTCGCGGCGCAGGCCGCGCTCGCCGCCCACCGCCAGGGCAAGTTCTGGGAGATGGCGCACCTGCTCTTCGAGGAGATCGAGCTGCACACCGCCGACGGGATGGAGCGGCTCGCGCGCAAGGTGGGGCTGGACGTCGATCGCTTCCGGGCGGCGATGAAGGACCGCAACCTGCTGAAGGAGATCGAGGCGAACAAGATCCTCGGGCTGCGCCTCGGCATCGAGGGGACGCCGGCGATCTTCATCAACGGCAAGGCCTACCGGCTGCCCCACGACGAGCAGCACCTGCGCGATCGGCTGGAGGAGGAGCTGGAGCTGATCGAGATCAAGAAGCCCGGCCTCGAGATCAAGAAGCCTGGCCAGTGACTCACCCCTCGCGCGGTGGGTGTCAAGACAGATGTCGCATGAGCTGACGTCATGCTGCCTTCTTCTCGTCGAGCGCGCAGGTGCTGGCGGATTGAGCCGGACCTCCTCGACGTGCTCTTCCTCGCGCGCGTGATTTCTCATTCTTCCTCACGCGCCCTGTCATTCCCTCGCGCCCCCTCTCCCTCGCTGACCTTCACGAGCAGCTCCGACCTCGGTGCCTTTAGGTCGGAGCTCACCGGTGCGCTGCCAAGCGAGGGTCGCTCGGCCGCGGACCCTCGTCGAGCGCCAGGAGCGTCTGCGTCGCCCCCGACGGTCAACGCTCGACGAATCCGCCCCGGAGGCTCTTCGCATCCGGCGTTCTCCCGGTAAGGTCCAAGGCCGAGGGGCCCTCGCGCACGTTCGACGAAGGGGGACTGGCCGCGCTCCCTCTGAGTTAGTCGCGCTTCGTCCGTCACACCGACGTCTCCACCGCGTTCGCGGCTGAGTGCTCAAGTGGGCCGCGCGCCGCGAGCAGGCCGGTGCGGGAGGAGCAGGAGCAGGGGGCCGGAGCAGGAGCAGGGGGCCGGAGCAAGAGCAGGCCGAAGCAGGAGCAGAAAGCCGGAGCAAGAGCGGGAGCGGTGTAGAAAGAAGACGAGGGGCAACAGGGGGGCGAGGAGTCAGCACCGCACGTGCAGCAGCAGATACACGACGCCCGAGATCAGCGCCACCACGGCGATCACGACCTTCCAGACCAGCTCCGCCCGCATCATCTCGCGGCCGACCTCGGAGCTCCCCGCGTCGCGCACGAGCGGCGGCGCGGGCGCCTCCCCGGGAGCGCGCGCCAGACCTCGCTGCGCCGCGGTGGCCCGGCCGCCGAGGGTGGCGTCCTCCTCCGCGCTCATCAGGTTGCCGCAGAAGCAGCAGCGCAGCTGCCCCTCGCCCACCCACTGCTCGCAGAAGCGACACCGCGCCCCGCCCGTCCTCACGACGCTCCCGCCGCCTGCTCTCGCGCCGCTCGCGCCGCTCACGCCGGTCAATGCCGCACCCCACGGAAGGTGGTCCAGTCGTAGGCGGTCCCGGTGAGCAGGCTGTGCAGCTCCCTCCCGCGGTCCTCGAAGGGGAGGTACCACAGCTCGGCCTCGCCGCGCTCGACGCGCAGCCCGCGGAGCCGGCTCACCACCACGCCCTGCGCGATCTCGATCAGCGTCACGTAGCCGAGGCGCGACGCGTCCTCGGCGCCGAAGAAGCAGTTGAAGATCTCGCCCGGCCCGCGCGGGCCCTCCTCGAGCAGCGGCTGCATGCGCGTCAGGTCGCGCGCCGCGTAGTCGAGCCGCGGCGCGCGCAGGGCGCCGTAGGCCGGCACGTAGTAGGCGAGCGGCGCCTCCGGTGGCGCCAGCGGGAGCTGCGTCGCCGGGCGCATCACGCCGAGGGTATCCCGCAGGTCGGCGACCCGGGTCGCCTGTCGGCCGGAGTAGCGCACCTTCGCCTCGACGCGCCAGAAGGGGAGCCAGACCGGCTTCGTCGCCGCCCGCGGCGACCGCGCCCAGCGCGCGGTGAAGGGCTCCAGGCCCTGACGCGAGACGTGCCAGAAGCGGCCGCAGGCAGCGCACGGGATGATGTGCGAGCGATTGCCGCCGGGGAGGGGCTTGCCGCAGCCCTCGCAGGTGAGCTCGATGATGCGCAGCTCGTCGAACGCCGAGGTCGCCCCCAGCGCGGGAGGAGGCGCGCCGGGCTTCACCTGCTCCGGCTCGCCGCTGACCGCGTCCCAGACGCGCGCGGCGCCCTGCCCTGCCTCCTCGACCCAGAAGGGGTAATAGAGGAGCGAGAGGGTCTCGGCGACCAGGTCCTGCCGCTGCAGGTCGAGCTTGGTGATGCCGTCGCCGGCGTAGCCGAGGTCGTGCGCGCGCGCGAAGAGCGCGTCCTTGGCGCGGGTCACGTCGAGGGCTGGCGGCACCACGTGGCCGAGCTGCTCGGCCTCGGCGCTGAAGGGCTCGACCGGGAAGACCGCGCCACGCAGACGCAGGCTGACCACGCCCATCGCGAGCGCCTGCGGGTCGGCGAGCGAGAGGTCGAGGACGCGCCCGCGGAAGACCTTCATCGGGCCCGAGTCCCGGCGCTCCGGGCGAGCGTTCGCCTCGGGGTCCTCCTCGTTGCCGCCGCTGTAGGCGATCTGCACCTCCCGCACGATCTCGACCTTGGAGCCGACGTCCCAGCCGAAGAGGAGACCGGAGAGGTGCCAGAAGGGGAGCAGCCTGAGGCTCGCCGCGGGCGCGCCTTCGGGGCGCGGCGCGACCGGGCGCACCAGGTAGCGCAGGAGGCGGTCGCGGGTCAGCGCGAGGAGCGAGGCCTCGCAGTAGGGGCAGGCGCCGCAGAGCGAGCCGTCGACGTAGTAGAAGTTGCCGCGGCAGCGCGGGCACTCGAGCCGCACCAGGCGGAGCGCGCGATCGACGACCAGCCCGGCGCCGCAGTGCTCGCAGTGGACCTGCAGCGCGCCGAGCTCGTACTCCACGTTCGCGCCGCACTCGGCGCAGATCGAGGAGACGAGCGGCGCGCCGGCGGCCGCCACGTCACACCC
>JAKLHH010000444.1 GCA_022710245.1 Myxococcota bacterium | reverse complement strand
GCGCACCGAGAGGTGGTTGTAGGCGCTGCGCCCGCGGAACGGGGCCAGGGCGAGATCCGCCCGGGCGACCAGCTCCTCGGTCAGCCCCCAGCCGGTGCCGAGGAGGAGCAGCAGCGGCGCGCCCTCGGGCAGCCTCCGCAGCAGCTCCTCCCGGCCGAGCTGTCCGGGGCGCTCGGCGGCGCTGGTCACCACCGTCACCGGACGCCGCCCCTCCCGCTCCTCGACGCGCGCGATCACCGCGTCGAGATCGGGCTCGACCTCGAGCAGGGAGAGCGCCTCGGACCGGCGCTTGTTGAAGCTGGCGCCGTGCCCCGTCCGCCAGTGCTGCACGATGCGACGGGCGAGCTCCTGCTGAGCCGCGAGCGGCGTCACCACGTAGTAGCCGGCGAGGCCGTAGGTCCGCGAGGAGCGGGCCAGGTCGTGCAGGTCGAGGTTGGTGATGGCGGTCGTCACCACGCGCCGCTCGCGGTCGTAGACCGGGTGGTGGAGCAGCGCGAGGTAGGTCCGCGTCGCCAGGCTCGCCAGCGGGTCGGGCTCGTCGGCGATCAGCGCCAGGTCCTCGAGCGTGTGCGCGTGCTCGCGCCAGAGGTCGGGCCGACGCGAGCGCGTGCCCAGCAGCATCTGCTGCCGCCGCCAGCGCCGGATCTGCTCGTGGTCGCCGCCGAGGAGCACCTCGGGCACCTCGCTGCCGCGGAAGCTCCGCGGCCGCGTGTACTGCGGGTACTCGAGGAGGCCGTCGCCGTGGGACTCGTCGGCGAGCGAGCCAGCGTTGCCGATCACGCCGGGGACGAGGCGCGCGACGCCGTCGATCACCGCCAGCGCTGCCACCTCGCCGCCGTTGAGCACGAAGTCGCCGAGGGAGAGCTGGCGGTCGACGAAGCCGCGCACGCGCTCGTCGAAGCCCTCGTAGCGTCCGCAGACGAGCACCACCTCGGGCTGCGCCGCGAGCTCCGCGAGGTGGCGCTGGCGCAGCCGCTCGCCCTGCGGGCAGAGGAGGACGCGGTGCGGCCGCGCGCCGAGGCGGGCGTCGATCGACTCCAGCGCCGCCACCAGCGGCTCCGGCTTCATCACCATCCCATCGCCGCCGCCGTAGGGCGTGTCGTCGACGGTGCGGTGGCGGTCCTCGGTGAAGTCGCGCGGGTCGACGAAGTCCACCTGCACCAGCCCCGACTCCACCGCCTTGCCGAGGAGCGAGGTGGCGAGCGAGGAGGCGAAGAGCTCGGGGAAGAGCGTGACCACGTGGAAGCGCATCAGGCCCTCGTCGGCTCCCACTGCTCGGCGCCCCGCACACGGATGCAGCGCGCCTCCAGGTCCACCGCGACCACCCACTCGTCGACGAGCGGGATCATCCGCTCCTCGTGCCCGTCGCGGACGACCAGCACGTCCGAGGCGCCGGCGCTGAAGACCTCGGCGACCGTGCCGAGCGCGCTCCCCGCCTCGTCCTCGACGCGGCAGCCGATCAGGTCGACGTAGAAGTACTCGTCCTCGGCGAGCGGGGAGAGCGCCTCGCGGTCGACCAGCACGCGCGCCCCGCGCAGCGCGTCGGCGGCGTCGCGGTCCTTCACCCCCTCCAGCTCGAGGATGGCGAGGCCGCCGGCCTCTCCGAGGAAGCGGCTCTGCAGCGAGCGCTCCTCGCCGGCCACGGCGAGGATGACTCGCTCGCTCGCCGCGAGCGCCTCGGAGTCGACGTTGTGCAGGTGAACCTTGACGGCGCCGCGGAGGCCGTGGGCCTTGACCACGACGCCCACCTCCAGCCGCGAGCCCGCTCGCGGTTGCCGCCCCGGAGGCGGCAGAGCCTCAGACAAGCCTCACCCCTTCCGGGCGCGGGAACGGTGGGGGCCTACTCGATGATCTCCAGGACGGAGCGCTTCTTCACCTTGGTCGAGGCGGCGCTCAGGATGGTGCGCATCGCGCGCGCGGTGCGTCCCTGCTTGCCGATGACCTTGCCCAGGTCTTCCTTGGCGACCTTCAGCTCGATGACCGAAGTCTGCTCCCCCTCGATCTCGGAGACCTCCACCTGTTCCGGGTTATCGACGAGGGCCTTGGCGATAAAGCCGACCAGTTCTCTCATCGCTCCGCTGCTCATGCTCAACCTCCGCGTGCAGTCAGCGCCATGCAAGTGGCTTCAGAGACGCGGCCTTGGGCGCGCTGGAGACTTAGCCTAGCAGCTTTCGGAGCAGGATCGACCTGTCCAGGAACGCGGCAGCCCCTAGGAGGCCTTGGCCTCGCTGGCCTTCTGCTTGAGGAGCAGGCGGTGCAGCGTCTCGCTGGCCTGGGCGCCAGTGCCGAGCCAGTACTGCATGCGCTCCTTGTCGACGCTGAAGCCCGCGGGGTTGAGCTTCGGATCATAGGTCCCGATCTGCTCGATGAACCGGCCGTCGCGCGGGCTGCGCGAGTCGGTGACCACCACGCGATAGAACGGCCGCTTCTTCGCCCCGGCTCTCGCCAGTCGCAACTTCACCATGACTTCTCTCCTCGCGGCCCTGCCATCGTCGAGAACTTCAACGATTTAGGTGCAGGTTCACAGCCGCGGCTACGCTCGTGATCCAAAACCGACGCTAGATAGCTAACTTCGCAGCGAATGTCAAGCTCCGCTTGCCTCGGCGACGAGCTCCCAGCTGAGCTCGACTCCCTCCGCCTGGGGATCCGGCCCGTGCGGCTCGGGCCCATCGCGGAACGGGTGGCCGCCGGCGAGAGGCGGGAGGGCTCGCTCGAGCACCTCGCGGAGCCCCGGCGGGCAGCCGTCGGCCACCAGGTAGGCGAGCGTGGCCCGGTCGAGGTAGCGGTCCAGGTCGCCCTCGCCCTCCGGCTGCAGCCGCTCGAGGAGGAAAGCGAGCTCCTCCTCGGCGATGGTGCCGAGCACCCGACCTGTCTCCTTCAGCGTGAGCCGGACCATGGTGACCTCGCGCACTCTCTGGATCTCGTCGCGGCGGCTCCGCACCTGTGCGGCGCCGCTCCTTCGCAGGGTCGCGCCAGCTCCGCACCACCGCCGGACGTGTGCGGCGCCGCTCCTTCGCAGGGTCGCGCCAGCTCCGCACCATCGCCCGACGTGTGCGGCCGCTCCTTTAATTTTTCTCCGGCGAAAGTATACTGCCGGCCGGCCCGAGCCCAGCTCGCGCCGAGGAGCCCGCATGTTGCTACAGCTGCAGGGCGTGAACAAGCACTACGGCGCGGTGCACGCCCTCCGTGACGTGGACCTCACGGTGCCCGAGGGGTCGATCGGCCTGCTCGGCCCGAACGGCGCCGGCAAGTCCACGCTGCTCAAGATCATGCTCGGCCTGCTGCCGGCCTCGAGCGGCACCGTCCAGGTCCTCGGCTTCGACGCCGCCGCGCGCTCGCTCGAGCTCCGCCAGCGGATCGGCTACATGCCGGAGCAGGACTGCTACGTGAGCGGCCTCGACGCCGTCGAGCTCTGCACCTTCGCCGGCCAGCTCTGCGGCCTGCCGCCCGGCGAGGCGCGCTCGCGCGCCCACGCGGTGCTCGCCTACGTCGGGCTGGAGGACAAGCGGTACCTGAAGGTGAACACCTACTCCACCGGGCAGAAGCAGCGGGTGAAGCTCGCGCAGGCGCTGGTCCACGACCCCGACCTGCTCCTCCTCGACGAGCCGACCAACGGGCTCGACCCTCGCGGGCGGGACGAGATGCTGGCGCTGATCCGCGAGCTGCCCGAGAAGCGCGGCTGCTCCATCCTGCTCTCGTCGCACCTGCTCCCCGACGTGGAGGAGGTCTGCTCGCGGGCGATCCTCCTCAGCGAGGGACACCTCGTCTTCTCCGGCACCATCAGCGAGATGCGCGGGCAGGAGGGCGAGCTCTTCGAGGTGCGGGTGAAGGCGGAGGCCGACCGCCTCGCCGCGCTCCTCGGCGCCGCCGGCTGCCAGGCGGAGCTGCACGAGGGGGCGCTGCTGGTCCGGCTCCCGCCGGGGCAGGATCCGGATCTGATCTTCTCCCAGGCGCTCGAGGGTGGGATCCAGGTGCGGCACCTCGCCGCCTGCCACGCCAGCCTGGAGACCGCCTTCATCAAGCTGCTGCAGAAGTCGAGCGCCGTCGCCGCGAGCGCCAAGGAGGTACGGCCGTGACCATCCGCGACCTCGGCTACCAGCGGTACGAGGGCCCGCGGCTGCCGCTCCGCAGCCGCTACGGCGCCCTGATCGGTCGCACGCTCTCCCTCGCCTGGGCCTCGGGGCTGGTGAAGGCGACCTTCATCGTCTCGCTCTTTCCGATGATCGTCTGCGCCGTGGTGATCTACTTCAAGATGCAGGTCGCGCAGCAGCTCGCCGCCTTCGGCGCGCCGATCAAGCTCGACGACCCTGGCTTCTGGGTCTTCTACTGCATCTACTGGTGCCAGCTCTGGTTCGCCTTCACCATGAGCCTGCTCGTCGGCGCCCCGGCGATCTCGGACGATGTGCGCACCGGCGCCTTCCAGTTCTACTTCGCGCGGCCGGGGGCGAGGTCGCACTACCTGCTCGGCAAGCTGGTGCCCGTCGGGCTCCTGGTGGTGGTGGTCTCGGCAGGGCCGGGGCTGCTCCTCGCCATCTTCCGCACGGCCCTCTCGCAGAGCGGCAAGGACGCGCTGCACGGCCTCGCGCTCCTCGTCGGCACGATCATCTTCTCCCTCATCTACGCGGCGGTGATGGCGCTGCTGCCGCTGGCGCTGAGCTCGCTCACGCGGCGGAGCGGCGCGACCCAGGGCGCCTGGGCGGCTGCCTTCTTCCTGCCCTGGTTCCTCGGCGAGGGGATGGCCGCAGCGACGGGCGTCCCCTACGCGGTGCTCGTCTCCATCCCCACCAACCTGCGGTTGCTCGGCCAGCACCTCTATGGAATGCCCCCGAGCTATCCGATCCCGTGGTACCTCCCGGCGGGGATCCTGCTCGGCCTGGTGGTGACCGCGGGCTGGCTGCTCCTCCGCCGCCTGGCGCGGGTGGAGGTGTTCTCGTGAGCGAGGCGCTGCCCCTGGCTGCCGAGGCCCCCCGCCCGGCGACAGCCGACCCGGCGCGGCCCGCGCCGCTCGTCGAGACCGAGAAGCTGTGCAAGTGGTACGGCCGCGTGGTGGGCGTCAACGAGTTCACGGTCCGCATCCCGCCCGGGGTGACCGGGCTCCTCGGGCCGAACGGCGCCGGCAAGTCCACCTTCATCAAGCTGCTGATCGGCGCGCTCCGTCCGTCGAAGGGGACGCTGAAGGTGCTCGGCCAGCGCGTCTGGGGCAACCGCGAGCTGCTCGCGCGGATCGGCTACTGCCCCGAGCACGACGGCCTCTACGATGACCTCACCGGCCGCGAGTTCGTCACCATGATGGCGCAGCTCTCGGGGATGCCGGCGGCGACCGCGCGGCAGCGCGCCGACGAGGCGCTCGAGCGCCTGGGGCTGACGGGGGCGGCGGGACGCGCGCTCGGCGGCTACTCGAAGGGGATGCGGCAGCGGGCCAAGCTCGCGCAGGCGATCGTCCACGATCCGGAGCTGCTCCTCCTCGACGAGCCGCTCACCGGCTGCGACCCGCTCGCGCGCGTGAGCATCATCAAGCTGATCAAGGACCTCGGCGGGGCGGGCAAGGCGGTCCTCGTCTCCAGCCACATCCTGCACGAGGTGGAGGCGATGACGAGCGAGATCCTCCTCGTCTACAAGGGGCAGGTCCTCGCCGAGGGAAACATCTATCGCATCCGCGAGATGATCGACGGGCACCCGCACAAGATCCGCGTGGAGTGCAGCGACGCGCGAGGGCTCGCCTCGCAGCTCTGCGCCAGCGTCGACGTGCGGCGGATCGACTTCCTCGAGGACGGCGCGCTCGAGCTGGAGACGCCGAACCCGGACGGCTGCTACCCGCTGATCCCGAAGCTCGCGCTGGCGCACGGGGTGAAGATCCGCGCGCTCACCAGCCCCGACAACAACCTGCAGGCGGTCTTCGAGTACCTGACCGAGGAGCGGGGCCCCGAGACCGGCCGGGCGCGCGGCGGGAGGCCGGGCGCGCGGCCGCAGCAGGCGGCGGGAGGTGCGCGATGAGCTCCGTCGCTCCGCGGGCTCGCACCGCCGCTCCGGATCATGGTCGCGGCAGCGCCGCGCGACCGCCCTCTGGGCTGCGCGGCGCTGCTCCGTCCGCGCTCGGCACGGTCCGCCTGCTGGCTCTCCTCAGCCTGCGCCGCGCGCGCCGCGGACGCCTGCTCTGGCTGAGCGCGGGCATCCTCGGGCTGCCGGTCCTCGCCGCCGGGTTCGCGCTCGCCTCGGGCCAGGGCGGCGCCGGCTTCTTCGACCGCCTGCTCGACCTGATGATCCGCTACGTGGCGCCCTTCGTGATGGCGCTCAACGCCTCCGCCACCGTCGCCGAGGAGGTGCAGGGCAAGACCATCACCTACCTCTTCTCGCGGCCGGTCGCGCGCTGGGCGCTGCCCCTCGGCAAGTACCTCGGCAACCTGGTGGTGAACGCGCTGCTCCTCTGCGTGGCGATCACTGCCATCTACCTGCTCTCCATGGTCGGCGAGGGGAGCGACCTCTTCCGCGAGCTGTCGCGGCTCGG
>JAKLHH010000443.1 GCA_022710245.1 Myxococcota bacterium | reverse complement strand
GGGCGGCTCGAAGCGGCCGACCAAGCCCGAGCCGAAGACCAAGCCCGAGCCGAAGACCAAGCCCGAGCCGAAGACCAAGCCCGAGCCGAAGACCAAGCCCGAGCACGTGAGCAAGCCCGAGCACGTGAGCAAGCCCGAGCACGTGAGCAAGAAGGGCACCAAGCCAGGCAAGAAGGAGCCGACCAAGAAGGAGCCCAAGGAGACGGTGAAGCTCCCGCCGGGCGGCGCCAAGGGCGTGCTCGCCAGCTACAAGAAGCGGCAGTGGGGGCCCGCCTACCAGGCGGCCAAGGACCTCGCCGACGCGCAGAAGGGCAAGAAGCAGAAGGCCGCGCGGGCCTTCGCCGAAGCGATCCGCGGCGTCGGCCAGAGCTGGACCCGGGCCGAGGCGGCGAAGAGCCCTGCTCAGGCGCTCAAGTACTTCCAGGAGGCGCTCGCCGCCGACGCGAAGATCGAGAAGGGCCCGCACCAGAAGACGCTGAAGGAGCTCGTGCTGAAGTCGGCGCGCGGCGCGGCCACCACCGCGCTCGCCAAGAAGCAGTACCTCGAGGCCTACGCGGCGGTGAAGGCGGGCGACAAGGTGAGCAAGGGAGACCCGGGGCTGGGCAAGGTGGTCGCGGCGCTGCAGAAGCACGCCGAGGAGGTCTTCCAGCGGGCCTACACCATCCGCGGCAGCAACATGGCGCAGGCGCGCAAGCTCTGGCAGGAGATCCTGCGCATGGTGCCGCCCTCGTGCGCCATCTACCAGAAGGCCTATGGCTGGCTCAACAACTCGAGCCCCAGCTACACCGACGAGGACGAGGAGTAGGCGCGGTTGGAGCGGCGCCCCGCAGGCCGGGCGGTCGCGGGGAGCGGCCGCGACCAGACAACCGTTCGGCCCCCCGCAGGCTGGGCGGTCGCGGGGAGCGGCCGCGACCAGGCAACCCGCTACGAGCTCTTCCTGCGCGCGCCCGGCGCGCTCGCGGCCGAGGCCCTGGCCGCGATCGAGGAGGAGGTGGCGCGCGCCGGCCCGGCGCTCAGCGCGGAGCCCTACCTCGAGGGCGGGGAGGCTCGCGGCGTCGACCTCGCCGCCGAGCTGGAGCAGCCGGAGGCCGCGGCGGCGCTCTGCGGGGCGGCCTTCCGGCTGGCCGCGGCGCACGACCTGGCGGTCTTCGACCCGCAGCTCGGGCGCGCGGTCAGCGAGGGGGAGGTCGCGCTGATCGAGGCGCAGGCGGCGCGGACCAGCGCCTACGCGGAGCTCGCGCCGCTCTCGCCGGCCGCCAGCGGACGCGCGCTCTCCTCGAGCGCCCGGCTCTGGGTCATCGTGATCGGCGCGCTCGTGGTCCTCTTCGCCCTCGCGCGAGCGCTGAGCTGCCTCGGGCGCTGAGCAGCTCTCACCTCCAGAACTCCTGTCACCTCGACGAGGAGGCGCGGGGCCCCGCGGGACTGAAGCGGCTAGCGACTCTTCTTGTAGGCCACCCAGTCCGCCTTGTAGAAGGTCGGGCTCGCGCCCTTCATCCCCGCCCGGTAGTGCGAGTCGGTGCCGACGTTGAACCCGACGTAGCTCACCGGCCCGCCCGACTGGGTCGCCCCCGAGGGGAGGCTCACCAGCGCCGCGCCGAAGCCGACGTAGTCGACCACCTGACCGCCGCTGGTCTTCAGCACCACCGCGTTGGAGACCGTGGTGACCGCGTCGTAGAAGGGGATGTTCGCGCCGGTGTTGAGGTCGTCCGCCTGCGTGCCGGCGCTGTTCTCGAAGATCCAGACCAGGCCGCCGGCGGGGACCGTCTTCGAGGGGAGCGTGTAGGTGACCGGGTCGGTGCCGTTCATCTCGAGGACGAAGCCGGCGAGGTTGCGCGAGGTCGTCGAGACGTTGCGCAGCACCAGGTAGTCCGGCTGGCCGCAGTAGACCTCGTAGATGACGAAGGTGCGGGCCGCGTCGGTGCAGGGCGCCTTGCTCCCGCAGGCGGCGAGGTCGACGCAGTCGATCTTGCCGTTCTTGTCGTCGTCGACGCCGTTGGCGCAGAGCTCGCCGCCGCCGCTGTCGGGGAGCTTCTGGTCCGGAGACTTCAGGTCCGGGCTCTTCTTGTCGGGCGAGAGCGGGAGGTCCCGCGGCAGGTCCGCCCTGGGGCCGTCGCGCCCGAGGTCGACCTGCGGGCCGTCGAGCAGCGCGGAGCCGTCGCTGTCCGCCGCCGCGTGGTCGGCGCGGTGGTCGGCGCGACCGCGGTCCTCGAGCCCAGGGCGGCCGGTCGCACAGGCGGCGACGAGGACGACGAGCATGAGCGAGGGGCGCATGTGACTGATCTCCGCGGCGGCGCGTGACTCGAGCGGAGCGCCGTCCGGGCGCTGCGTGCTCAGCGCGCGGCGCGGCGGGCGAGGACGTTGCGGATCTTGGCCTCGAGGTCGGCGAACTCGAACGGCTTGTCGACGTACTCGTCGGCGCCGTAGAGCGGCGAGGTCATCTCGTTGATCTTCTCGCCGATGGCCGTCAGCATGATGATGCCGATCCCCTTGAAGCGCGCGTCGTGGCGGAGCTCCTTGGCGACCTCCCAGCCGTTCTTCCCCGGCATCATCACGTCGAGGATGATCAGGTCCGGGTAGTGCTGGCGCACCGCGGCCAGCGTCTGCTCGCCGTCGATCGCCTCCAGGACCTGGTAGCCGGCGCGGCCCAGCCGGATGCTGAGCAGCGAGAGGATCTCGGGGTCGTCGTCGGCGATGAGGACAACGGGCTTATGAGCTTCTGCCATCACCTGGCCTCCGCATGCACGATTCAGGCTAGTTGGGTCGGGTACCAGTGTCAAGCAGCGATACGGCCGGCGAGTTGACTTGTCCGTCGTGGCGGAGTAGCTAATGCCGCTGTCATGCAGAAGCTCTTCAAGCGGCTCCTCATCGGCCTCGTGCTCGGCGTGGGCGTCTACGCCGTCGGCGCCATCTACCTCGGCATCGGGAAGCTCCAGGCCTCGCTCGCCTCGTTCGCCTACTGGCTCTTCCTGCCGGTCCTCGCGCTCACCTTCACCAACTACCTGCTCCGCTACCTGCGCTGGACCCTGTATCTCCGCATCCTCGGCCTGCAGGTCCCGCCCGGGCTCAACTTCACCATCTTCCTCGGCGGGCTCTCCATGACCGTGACGCCGGGCAAGGTCGGCGAGCTGCTCAAGGCCTACCTGCTGCGCGAGTCGCTGGGCGTGCCGATGGCGCGCAGCGCGCCGGTGGTGATGGCCGAGCGGGTGACCGACCTCCTCGCGCTCGTCCTCCTCATGCTGACGGGCTTCTTCACGTTCCGCCGCTTCCACGTGGTGCTCTTCAGCGTGGGCGGGCTGATCGTGCTCTTCCTGCTGGTGATCAGCTCGCGCCGCCTCTCGCTCGCGATCCTGCGCCAGCTCGCGCGGCTCCCCGGCCTCTCCCGCCTCGGGCACAAGCTGGAGGAGTTCTATGACGCGACCGCGGCGCTCTTCCGGCCCGGCCCGCTCGCGCTGGCGACGCTGCTCAGCGTCGCCGCCTGGGCCTGCGAGTGCCTCGGCTTCTACCTGGTGCTGGGCGGCTTCCCCGCCACCAGCGCGCCGCTCCTGCTCGCCGTCTTCATCTACACCGCGACCACCCTCGGCGGGGTGGTCACCCCGGGGGGCCTGGGCGTCACCGACGGGAGCATGACCGCGCTCCTCAGCTACGCCGCCTCCTTCACCGCCGCCACCGCCGGCGCCGCCACCCTGCTCATCCGCCTCTGCACCCTCTGGTTCGCCGTGCTGGTCGGGGTCGTGGCGCTCCTCATCTTCCGCCGCCGGGTCGGCCTCGGCGGCGAGCTCCCCAGCGATCTCAGGCAGGCCTGAAGCGCGAGCGGCGCTCTCCCGAGCGGGTCCGGCCACGCTTGCGGTGGGCGAGCCGCGGGCTACACTAGCGCCTCCTCTGCAAGGAGAGCGAGATGATGAAGATCGGTGTGCTCGGCTCGGGCCAGGTGGGCCAGGTGCTCGCGGACGGGCTCCTCAAGCACGGCCACGAGGTGATGCGCGGGTCGCGCGAGCCGGCGAAGCTGGGCGAGTGGAAGGAGAAGGCGGGCGCCAGGGCGCGGACTGGCACCTTCGCCGAGGCGGCGGCCTTCGGCGAGCTGGTCGTCCTCGCGGTGAAGGGCGGCGCGGCCGAGTCGGCCGTCGCGCTCTGCGGCCGCGGCCTCGACGGCAAGACCGTGGTCGACGCGACCAACCCGATCGCCGACGCGCCGCCCAAGGACGGCGTCCTCGCCTTCTTCACCGGCCCGAACGAGTCCCTGATGGAGCGCCTGCAGCAGAAGGCCCCCGCCGCGCGCTTCGTCAAGGCGTTCTCCTGCGTCGGCAACGCCCGGATGGTGAACCCCGAGTTCGCCGGCGGCGTGCGGCCGACGATGTTCATCTGCGGCGACGACGCCGGCGCCAAGCGTCAGGTGGGCGAGCTCCTCGACCGCTTCGGCTGGGAGACGGAGGACATGGGGACGGCCACCGCGGCGCGGGCCATCGAGCCGCTCTGCGTGCTCTGGTGCATCCCCGGCTTCACCCAGAACCGCTGGACGCACGCCTTCAAGCTGCTCAAGTAGCTTCGCTCCCCCGCCTCGCTACCGCTCAGGCGCTTGTCTTGGGGCTAGCGCGGGCGCTCGTCGCGGAAGACCTCCGCCCGCCGGCGCGCGAAGGTGTCCTTGCCGCACGCGAGCTGCAGCGTGGCCGGCAGCGCCTGCCGCGCCAGGTTCAGCATGCGGTCTGCCAGGCGCCGGATGTCCCACTGCGCGTGCGCGTCCTGGCGCAGCCGGCTGAAGTGATAGAGCTCCCGCGCGTTGAGCTGCAGGAGCACGCGGCGGCGGTGCGCCTGGGTGAGGGCGTAGGCCGCGGCGGCCGGGTCGCGCGCCGCGATGTCATCGTGCAGGGCCGCGCTCGCGGTCATCACGCGCTGGAGCTCCCCGGCCATCCCGACAGCGCTCACCGACTCCGGCAGCGTGAAGCCGAGCGCCGGCGCGTAGCGCTGCGGGAGGATGGTCGCCATCCGGTGGCGCTTGAGCTGGGCGAAGCAGCTCGCGGAGACGACGATGTCGAAGGTCAGCGAGGCTGCCTCCAGCGCGCGCGGCGGCGGGTCGTGCGGCGCGAGCGGCCGCAGGGCGGCCCGCAGCAGCTCGGCCTGCGCCTCGGCGCCCATCGCGCGAGCGCGCTCCTCGCAGGCGTGGTAGGGCGCGTCGCTGGCGCCGTGGAGGAGCGCCGCGACCACGGCCACGTCGCCGCCCGAGTGGCCGACCAGCTGCACCGCGCCGCTCTCGCCGGGGAGCGTCTGCGAGGCGTCCGCGTCGAGCTCGCCCAGCGCCAGCTCGCGGAGCTCTCGCGCGGCGGCGCGCTCCACATCGCTCGGCTCGGTGTAGCGGATCAGCGAGGGCGCCACCTGCCGCGCCAGGCCCTCGAGGGAGGCGGCGAGCTCTCGCGCCTCCGCCAGCGGGTGGGCCGCGAGCCGGCGGATCATGTGCTCGAGGTTGCGCGCGTTGACGGTGAGCCCGAGCTGCCCCTCGACGGCGAGCGAGGTGACGTAGCGGGCGTCCTCCTTGGCCAGGTTCTCCAGCGTGCGGCGCTCGGCGCGGTCGGCGGCGAGCTCCGGCTGGGTGGCGACGAAGTGCTCGCGCAGCCGCTCGAAGAGCAGGTGGTAGGTGCGGTGCTGCAGCGCGACCAGCTCCCGGAAGCGCTCCTCCAGGCCGAGGGGCGCGAGCTCGGCCGGGACGACGACGTCGTCCTGCAGCCGGATGTAGCGCTGCGACTTCTCCGTGTAGGAGCAGAGCCGGAAGCGCTCGACGGCCTCGATCACCAGGCGCGAGAGGCCCATCAGGTCAAAGTTGAAGACCGCGTGCTCGGCGACCGACGCGTGCCCGAGGCCGAAGACGATCTGCTCGTTGGAGCGGCGCGCCTTCTCCACCTCCTCGCGCGCCTGCTGCCTGAGCTCGCTGACCGGCGCCGGGCTGCGGCTGATCCGGGCGTAGGCTGCCGAGAGCGTCTCCGGGGTCAGCCGCTCGCCGGGCAGGCCGAGACGGCCCGCCTCGGCGATGGTCTCCGCGTCGAGGTTGTAGCCAGCGAGCAGCACGCGCATCACGATCCTCCAGTGGTCCGCCTGAGGCCGACCAGCGTCGAGAGTACCAGAGCGCCCGCCGGATCTCATCAACCCGCTTCACCAGCCCGCGCGGGCAGGGCGCGGCGGCGGGTGTGAGACGGGGCAGGGATCACCACCCCGCGGCGGCGGCGGCCGCGGCGGCCGGCTCGACACGCCCCCGAGGGCGAAGTATGGTTCCCTCCTGGCCGGAGGTCTGCGATGCCGGAGATCAGCTTCGACTTCCAGAAGTACATCGACGAGCGCAAGGGCTCCGACGACGCCCTCGCGCGCAGCGGGGCAGCCTATGCCTACCCTGGAGACCAGCGCGTGCTGCGCGCGCTCGCCCGGGTCACCCCGGTCACTCTGGCCGTGGAGGCCACCGTCCGGCTCTGGAAGGGCGTCGCCCGCGGCCAGATCCTCGGCTCGGCGGTGAAGGTCACCGAGAAGCAGTTCCCCGAGCTCTACCGGAGCGT
>JAKLHH010000442.1 GCA_022710245.1 Myxococcota bacterium | reverse complement strand
GTTCCGCCGGGAGGCGCTGCTCGCCACGGCGCGCAGCTGCATCGTCAACCGCGACCTGTTCGCCTCGGAGCTGGTGATCCGCGCCGAGCAGGAGCGCCACCCCGTCGTCGAGATCCCGGTGCGCGTGGTGGAGAAGCGGCGACCCTCGATCAACCTGATCCGCCGCGTGCCAAATGTCTTGCGCAATATTTCCCGCCTAATCTACGTTATGCGCGTGCTCGGCTGAGCGGCACCGGC
Source organism: Myxococcota bacterium (assembly GCA_022710245.1). The sequence continues at coordinate 6,307 of JAKLHH010000442.1, read as the reverse complement.
CGCCGGCCTCGTCCCCACCAACCACACGGGGCGCGCGGCGCCCCCGGAGCGATCCTCGGACATGGCGCGAAGACTCTGCGGGCTCAGCGTTGACCTCGATCCCCTGACCGCCTACTACGCGATCCACGGCCTCGGCGACCCGCCGCCGCAGCTCCGCCAGACGATCCTGCGCAAGGCGCTGCCGCGGCTGGAGGAGCTCTTCGCCGAGGCGGGCGTGCGGGCGACCTTCTTCGTCGTCGGGCGCGAGGTGGAGGAGAGCGAGGAGGCCAAGGAGATCATCCGCCGCCTCGCCGACGCCGGTCACGAGATCGGCAACCACACCTACTCGCACCCGTACGAGCTCTGCCGGCTCCCCGAGCAGGTGATCGACGCCGAGATCCGGCGCGCGCACGAGCTGCTCGTGGAGATCGTCGGCGCCGAGCGGGCGCCGGTGGGCTTTCGCGCGCCCGGCTACAACATCAACGCGAAGGTGCACGACGTCCCCGCCAGCCAGGGCTACCGCTACGACTCGTCGATGTTCCCCTCGCCGCCCTACTACCTGGCGAAGATCGGCGCCATCGCCGGCATGTCGCTGCGCGGCCGCCGCTCCGGCGCGATGATCCACGACCCGCGCCACCTGCTCTCGCCGGCAGAGCCCTACCGGCCGGACCCGGCGCACCCCTGGCGGCGCGGGCAGTCGCCGCTGGTCGAGCTCCCCGTCTCGGTGCTCCCCTTCGGCCGCATGTTCGTCACCGGGACGCTCCTCGCCATCAGCCCCGAGCGCCTGCGTCACCTGATCCTCGCGCTGATGGCGCGGCGGCCGTTCTTCAACCTCGAGCTGCACGGGATCGACCTCGCCGACGCGGTGGCCGATCGCATCCCCACCGAGCTCGCCGGGCGCCAGCCGGACCTGCGCGTGCCCTTCGCCGAGAAGCGGAAGCGGTTCCTGGAGACCCTCGAGGAGCTGAAGCAGAGCTACGAGTTCATCACGCTGCGCGACGCAGCGGCGCGCGTCCAGCGCGACGGCAAGCTCTGAGCTCGCCCCTCTCCCGCGGCGGAGCGGTCCGCCGCTTCGCCCCACGGCCCCTCGTCGCCTCCGCGTTGCTCGTAGCCCTCGCGCCAGCGAGCTGCGAGCGCTGCCACCGCTCCCGCCCTGCCCCGACGCTCCTCGAGCTGGTCCCCGCGGAGGCGCAGCTGGTCACCGAGGTGGACCTCGCGGCGCTGCGGCGATCACCGATCGCGGCGGCGCTGCCCGGCGAGGGCGCGGCGCAGGCGCGCGCGAGGTTCGGCTTCGATCCGCGGACGGACCTCGACCGGGCGCTCCTCGCGGCGGGCTCCGAGCGGCCCGGCCCGCCGGAGCTGCTGCTGGTCCTCTCCGGGCGCATCGAGGACGAGCACGTGCTCGCCGCGCTCCGCGCGCAGGCGCGGCCGAGCGAGCGCGAGCGGCGCGGCCGCGCGGTCTACGGGCTCACCGGCGGGGGGCACCTGCTGCTGCCGGCGCCCGGCCTGCTGGTGATCGTCTCCGACGGGTGGCTCGAGCGCGTCCTCGATCGGCTCGAGGGGCGAGGCAGGGGCGCGCTCGAGGCGCGCGAGCTGGCGACGGCGGTGCGCGCGGTGGGGCCGGGGCATACGGCCTGGCTGGCGCTCGCGGTCGCGCCGGGCTCAGCCGGCGTGCTCGCCGCGCAGGTGGGCTGGACGGAGCTGAAGGAGCTGCGCTCGCTCCGCGCCGCGCTCGACGCGGGGCAGACGCTCACCCTCGAGGTCGCGGCCCGGCTCGCGGCGCCCGCGGCGGCGAGCGCCCTCGAGCGCCGGCTCCGTGAGGAGGTGCGTCGCGGCTCCGACCTGCTCGAGGACGTGCGCCTCCGCGTGGAGGGCGAGGAGCTGCGGGGACGGCTGGCCCTCTCCACCCGCGGGCTGGAGAAGCTCTGGCAGGGGCTGGGCCGGGGGCGCCAGTAGCGAGCCGCGCGGGCCGGAGCGGGCGGGTGGCGAGAGATCACTCTGGAAACCCGCTCGCGGAGGTGCTAAAGCCTGCCGCTCAGGTGGTCTGGGGTTGACAGGCAGGGCCAGAGATTAGAAATTACGGCGTTTCTAACGCCCCGGCGGTACCGGGGCCAGCAAGGAGCTCGCGAAGATGGCTACGAAGACACCCCTGCAGCAGGTGAACGAGCAGCACGGCGGCAAGGAGAAGCTCGTCGACAAGCTGCTGGGGATCATGGAGCGCGGCGAGGAGTCGAAGGACGATCTCCGCTCGCGGCTGCTCACGGCCGCCAACTCGAAGCTGCTCCGCCTCCTGGCGGTCAGCACCGAGATCAAGGACAAGTTCGGCGGCAAGGAGAAGCTGGTCGACAGCCTCCTCGGGCTGATGAACCGGACCAAGGACGGCGACTACCGCGAGAAGCTGCTCGCCTTCGCGCCGACCAAGCTCATCGACCTCCACCACTCCTGGCAGCAGCGGGCCAAGGCCAAGGCCTCCTGACGGGTCCCCGGACTCGAGACCAAGGTGCTGCTCGCGCGGGTCGTCGGCAAGGTGTGGGGTGCCAGGCAGGCCGAGCGCCTGCAGGGACACCGCCTGCTCGTGGTGCGTCCGCTCCTCGCGGCCGCCTGCCCCTCCGCGGTCGTGGCAGCTGCGCCCGATCGCCCAGCGCTCGCGGCCTTGCGTGTCGACGTGAGCGCCGATCACCCCGCCCTCGAGGAGAGCGCCGCGACGCGTGTGGTCGTCGACGAGCTCGGCGCCGGCCCGGGTGAGCTGGTGCTGATCGCTCACGGCAGCCGCTGCCGCGACCTCACCCTCGGCGAGGCGGTCCCGACCAAGGACCTGGTGGTGGCGATCGTCGACGGGGCCGAGCTCCGGTTCGAGCAGCCGCTCGAGGGGGCGCGGCCGTGATCCTCGGGCGCGTGGTCGGCTCGCTCTGGTGCACGCGCAAGCACGCCGGGCTGGGGACCTACAAGCTCCTCCTGGTTCGGCCCTACTTCTACTACGACCCCAGCCACGAGACCGAGCAGGTCGTCGCCGTCGATACGGTCGGCGCTGGCGTGGGCGAGGACGTGGTGGTCTGCCTGGGCGCGCCCGCGCGCTGGAGCCTCGGCGACGCGAACCTCCCCGTCGACGCGGCGGTGCTCGGGATCGTGGACCGCTGCCAGCTGCAGCGGGTGGCCTTCGAGGGCGGCGCGCCGGCGAGGGAGGGCGGCCCGAGGGCCCGGCCGCTGGCGCCGCTCGGTGCGCAGCCCCCGCGCACCGTGGAGTGGATCGAATGATCCGCGGCGTCGTCGTCGGCGAGGTCTGGGGGACGCGCAAGGCCGCCGGGCTCGACGGGCGCAAGCTCCTCCTCGTGGCGGTGGAGCGCTCGGACCGGCTGGTGGTCGGCGTCGACACGCTCGACGCACGGGTCGGCGATCGGGTGCTGGTGACCTGGGGCAGCGGCGCGCGCAACGTGCTGCAGCCCGGCCCCGGCAACCGCGGCGTCCTCTGCGACGCGGCGGTGGCCATGGTGGTCGACGGGAGCAGCGACCCGCCGGCCGAGGAGGGCGAATGTTCATCGGGCGCGTGATCGGCAACGTCTGGTCGACGGTGAAGTGGCCCCAGGTGGAGGGGCTCAAGCTCCTCGCCGTGCAGCCCTACCACCTCTCCGACCTGGCGGCGGGCGAGGGGGCGCGGCCCTCGTGCCACGATCTGGTGGTCTGCGCGGACGTCCTCGACGCGGGCGTGGGCGACGACGTGGTGGTCGCCTACGGGCACGCGGGGCGGGTCGCGCTGCACGAGGCGCTGGGCCCTGGCGAGCAGACCGCGCTCCCCGTCGACGCGGCGGTGGTGGCGATCATCGATCAGGTGCAGGTGGACCGCGCCGCGCTGGGCGAGGCGCTGGGCGCTAACCCCGACCCCAACCCCTAGCAGTTGGTCGCTCTGCCGGTCCCGGACCGGCAACCGCAAGCGAGAGCAGAGACGATGAACGAGAGAGAGCTGGAGAGCGTCACGCGGCTGGTCGTGCAGGCGGTGCGCGAGCGCCTGGGCAAGGCCGAGCCCGCCGTCGTCGAGGTGGTGGCGCGCGAGGTGGTGGCGGCCATGGCAGGTGGGGCGAGCGCGGTCCCGGCGCAGGCGAGCGGCGGTCGCGGCAGCTACTCGCCGTCGCCCGATGCGGCGCGGGGCGCCGCTCCAGCTCGCGCTCCGGCCCGTCCGGCGGCGAGCGGCAGCGCGACCTCGCGCCCGGCGGAGGGTGGGGTCACCACGCCGCGCGGCGCGGTGCTCCCCGAGGCCACCGGCAACCGCTCGCTCGAGATGTGCGCCGGCTGCCTCGAGCAGCAGCGCGCGAGAGAGAGCAAGCGCGCGGTGGTGACGACCACCGGCCGCAACTGCAAGGGCGTCGTCGCCACCATCTCCGGCGAGATCGCGGCGTCCGGTGGCGACATCCAGGACGTCAGCCAGACGATCGTCTCCGACTACTTCACCATGATCATGGTCGTCGACCTCGGTGAGCTGACCGTGCCCTTCTCGCAGTTCAAGGAGCGGCTGCTCGCCGCCGCGGGCAAGCTCGGCATTCACGCGGTGGTGATGCACGAGGACGTCGCGCGCGCCCTGCAGCGCGTCTGACCCGCGGGCAGCATGGGTCCGATCGCTGCGTGGCCCTCTGACCTTCTGGGCATCTGGCCCTCTGGCCAGCTGGGCCTTCTGACCAGCTCGGCCTCCTGGCCATCTGGACCCTATGACCTTCTGGACACCATGACCTTCTGGACCATCTGGACCTTCTGACCTTCTGACGCCGTTCTTCATCGGAGGCACATGTTCTACCAGCGCGAGGAGATCACCGAGATCCTGCGGATGATCGAGAACGAGCACCTCGACATCCGCACGGTGACCATGGGCATCTCGCTCCGGGGCTGCATCCGCGGCGAGCTCTCCGCGACCTGCGACGCGGTGCGCAGCCACATCCGCGCCTGCGCCGAGCGCCTGGTCCCCACCATCAAGGAGGTCCAGGAGGAGCTCGCGGTCCCCATCACCAACAAGCGCCTCTCGGTGACGCCGGCCGCCATCGTCGGCGAGGCGAGCGGCGCCGACAGCCTGGTGCCGCTCGCGCAGGCGATGGATGAGATCGCCGGCGAGGTGGGCGTGGACTACATCGGCGGCTTCTCCGCGCTGGTGGAGAAGGGCTGCACCCGCGGCGACCGCGCGTTGATCGACTCCATCCCCGAGGCGCTGGCGGTGACCAGGCGCGTCTGCTCCTCGGTGAACCTCGCCACCACGCGCGCCGGCATCAACATGGACGCGGTGGTGATGATGGGGCAGCGGATCAAGGAGCTGGCGGCGCGCACGGCGGACCGCGGGGCGATCGGCTGCGCCAAGCTGGTGGTCTTCGCCAACATCCCCGAGGACAACCCCTTCATCGCGGGCGCCATGCACGGGCTCGGCGAGCCGGACGTGGTGCTGAACGTGGGCGTCAGCGGCCCCGGCGTGGTGCTGGGCGCGCTGCGCCGGGCGATCGCCGCCAACCCGCGCGCGCAGCTCGGCGAGCTGGCCGAGACGATCAAGCGGATGGCGTTCAAGGTGACCCGCGCCGGCGAGCTGATCGGCCGCGAGGTGGCCCGGCGGCTAGGCCCGCCCGCGTGCTTCGGCGTGGTGGACCTGAGCCTGGCGCCGACGCCGGCGATCGGCGACTCGGTGGCGGAGATCCTGGAGGCGATGGGGCTCGAGCGGACGGGCGCGCCGGGGACCACGGCGGCGCTGGCGCTGATGACGGACGCTGTGAAGAAGGGCGGGCTGATGGCGTCGTCGTCGGTGGGCGGGCTGAGCGGCGCGTTCATCCCGGTCAGCGAGGACCACGGGATGATCGAGGCGGCGGCCTGCGGCGCGCTGACCCTGGAGAAGCTCGAGGCGATGACGGCGGTCTGCTCGGTGGGGCTCGACATGGTAGCGGTGCCGGGTGACACGCCGGCCGAGACGCTGAGCGGGATCATCGCCGACGAGCTCGCCATCGGCGTGGTGAACAACAAGACCACGGCGGTCCGCATCATCCCGGTGCCGGGCAAGGCAGCGGGCGAGAGCTACGACTACGGCGGCCTCCTCGGCACCGCGCAGGTGCAGGCGGTGAACCGCTTCAGCTGCAGCGAGTTCGTGCTCCGCGGCGGACGCATCCCGGCGCCGCTGATCAGCATGCGGAATTAGATTTGCTCCTATCTTTGGCCCCGTGGATCAGAACGCGGGGCTCCCCGACATCAGAGGGAGACCACGGGACCACCGATGCCCCCAGAGCCGTAGGGCAGGCGATCCGCAACTCCACGCCTCCGCACCGCGAATGGCGCCGGATTCCCAGAATGGCGCCGGATTCCCAGAAGGGCA
>JAKLHH010000441.1 GCA_022710245.1 Myxococcota bacterium | reverse complement strand
TCACCGGAGCGGGCGGCGTCGTCGCGGCGCGCGGCACCGCAGGCGCTTCCACGGCCGCTGGCGCCTTGCGCGTGAAGAGCGCCTCCAGGGCCGCGCGCGCCTCGTGCGAGCGGCGGGCCGTCTCCTCGCTGGTGCGCTGCAGCGCCTCGCGCAGCTCCTCGACCCCGGCGGAGCGCAGCTCCTCGATGGTCGGGGGCGGGAGCTGCGGGGCCTCGGGCTCGGTCGAGGCGGGCGCCGCCTCGGCGGGAGTCAGCGCCGGTCCCCCCTCGAGCTCCCGCACCCGCCGCCGCAGGTCGCGGACCTCGAGGTCGAGGCGCCGCGCGTCGGCCCGCGCCTGCGTGACCTGGAGCTGGCCCTCCACCTGCTGCTGCTTGTTCGCCTGCAGGCGCTGGTTGAGCGCGAGGATCTGCTCGAGCAGGTCCGAGTTCCTCCCCCGCAGCGCGTCGCGCTCGTTCTCCAGCTCGGCGACCTTCCCAACCAGCTGCAGGCGGGCCTCCTCCAGCTCCTGCTCCCGTTCGCCGCCGCCCGGCGACCGCAGGGCGCGGCGCCAGGCGTCCACGGCGAGGCGAAAGCCGCCGCCCTCCTCGAGCGCCGCCGCGGGGTCGGGCTCCTCGAGAAGGCGGCCGAGCTGCTGGAGGAGTTGCTGCAGGGCGTGGGTCACGCGGCGGCTGGCGTTGTCCATGGTCCTCTCGCTCCGGCGCGCGCGATCCGTGCTCTGGGTGAGCGATTCCGGCTGAGGTTTCGCGCGCGTCCGCCGATGATCTAGAGGAAGTGGGCCACCCCGTCAAGCCGGGGGAGGAGCGCGTCCATGCGGCAACCAGTGACCAGGGCGCGGCGTACGCTGATCGACGCCCTCGGCACCGAGGAGCGGCGCCAGATCCTGGCAGCCGGTCGCGTCATCACCTGCGACGAGGGGGAGGCCGTGATCCGGGCCGGCGAGCTCGGCCGCGAGATGTTCGTGGTGCTGACCGGCAGCGTCCGCGTCGAGGTCATCTCCGAGGGAGACCGCCAGGTCCTCGCCACCCTCGGGCCCGGGGAGATCTTCGGCGAGATCGCCTTCGTCGCCGCCAGCGTCCGCACGGCTGACGTGGTCGCCGCCGAGCGGGTCGAGGTCCTCGAGATCTCGCGCGAGTACCTGGAGGCCCTGCTCGGTGAGGCCCCGGCCGCGGCGGCGCGCCTCCTCCTCGAGCTGTGCACGGTGCTCTGCCGCCGGCTCTGCGGCACCACGCGCTCCTGGATCAGCTCGGAGGCCCTGGCCACCCACGACGGGCTCACCGGGCTCGCCAACCGCGCCGTCTTCGACCGCGACCTCGACCGCGAGATCGCCCGGGTCCGCCGCTATGGCACCCCGCTCTCGCTGGTCGTCGCCGACATCGATCACTTCAAGGCGGTCAACGACAGCCACGGACACCTCGCGGGCGACGCGGCTCTGCGGGCGGTGGCGGCCGCGCTCCGCCAGACCCTGCGCCAGGTCGACGTGATCTGCCGCTACGGTGGCGAGGAGTTCGCCGTGCTGCTGCCGATGACGGATCTCCCCGGCGCGCTGATCGTGGCCGAGCGCCTGCGCGTCGCGGTCAGCGAGCAGCCCATCCGGTCGCCGGCCCCGGGCGACCTGCGCGTCACGATCAGCCTCGGCGTCGCGGTGCTCGGCGAGGGCGAGGCCCGCTCCGACTTCTTCGCGCGCGCGGACGCCGCGCTCTACGCCTCCAAGAGCCGCGGCCGGAACCGCGTCACCGCCGGGTAGATCCGGATCGCTCGCGGCCACCCGGACAAGCGTCGTGATACGTCCATGCCAGCCTGCGAGGGCTGACGCCGCGGCGGTCGGGCTGGCCCCCATGTGACCGTGGTCCTGCGTGCCGGGGCCGAAGCCGGCCTTTGCACCCTCTCCCGGCCCGGAGCAGACTTAGTGGAGCAGGAGGGGGGACTCGTGGAGCGTCTGCTCGTCTCTCAGCTCGGGCTGGGGTCAGGGATCTTGATCACCCTGCTCCTCGCCTTCGTGGTCGCCGCCGTCGTCGTCATCATCCTCGCGGCGCTGAACGCGCTCCGCTCACCGGACCGCGCGTCCCGCACGGCCTACGAGCTCGCCAAGGACGTGCTGCGCGAGCGGCTGCAGCGCGGCGAGATCGACGCCCGCCAGTACGCCGAGCTCCGGCAGCGGCTGGACCAGGGGTGAGCGAGGGGCGGGGCCGAGCGGCAGCGTGGTGGCCAGGGGTGAACGAGGGGCGGGGCCGAGCGGCAGCGTGGTGGTGGGGTGAGCGAGGGCCAGGCGCTCGTCAGCAGCGCCACTTGCGCTTCAGCCACTGGTGGGTAGACCAGAGCGAGCGCAGCAGGAGGAGCCCCATCACGCCCGAGGCGATGAGCACCGAGAGGCTCGCGCGCTCCATGCCGCGGTCGGCCAGCGTGAAGGAGAAGTGCACCCCGGCGAGCCCGAGCGCGGTGTAAATCAGCTGGTGGCCGAGGAGGTAGCGCAGCTTCGCGCGCTGGTTCGCGCCCGCCACCGAGATCTCGATGTCGCCCTGCAGCGCGCGACTGGTGAACTTCTTGATCTCCGACGGCAGCGCGATCGCCGAGAGGGTGACGTCGCGCGCCGTGTCGAGCATGAAGCGGGACCAGTCGCCGTCCTCGCCGAGCACGAACTGCTCGACGTGCGGGCGGATCACCTCCATCGGGTTGAGGTTCGGGTCGAGCTCGGTGCAGAGCCCCATCAGGAGGAGGATCGTGCGCTCGAGCATGATCCACTCCTTGGGGACGTGGAAGGTGTCGGTGATGTCTCGCAGCGAGATGTCCATCCGCCGCAGGTCGGCGAGGTCCTCGAGCCCCTTCTGCGGGTCGAACTTGATGTCCTGCAGGTTGAAGCTCTCGAGCTTCACCTCCTGCTGGAAGCGCGCGTGGAAGTAGTCGACGACGCGGTCGAAGATCTTCGGGTCGGCGCGGTGAGCGATGAACCCCATCTCCTTGAGCGCGCCGACGATCTTGGTGGTGTCCCGGTTGATGGCGCCCTGCAGCAGCGTCAGGATGCCCCGCCTCATCCCGTCGGAGACCTCGGCGACCGCGCCGAAGTCGACGAACTTGATCACCGGGCCGTTCGGTCCCGCGCTGGCGAGGACGTTCCCCGGGTGAGGGTCCGCGTGGTAGATGCCGTGGTGGAAGATCTGCTGGCAGTAGGCCTCGATCACCAGGCGCGCGAGCTGCGTGCGGTCGATCTTGAGCCGCTCGAGGCCGCGCAGGTCGTTCACCTTGACGCCCTCGACGAACTCGGTGGTGAGCACGCGGCGGGTGGAGAGCTCGCGCACCACGCGCGGGAAGCCCACGTCCTCGCGCCCCGTGAAGTTGCGCGCGATCGTCTCCACGTGCGCCGCCTCGGCGGTGAAGTCGAGCTCCTGGCTGATGATCGCGCGGATCTCCCGGTAGACCGCGTCGAGGCCGTGGTAGGGCATGAAGCGGCCGATCAGGTCGAAGATGCGCCTGAGCGCGCGCAGGTCCGCCCGGACGATGCGGTCGATGTCGGGGTACTGGATCTTGACCGCGACCTTGTGCCCGCCCTTGAGCTCCGCCAGGTGGACCTGGCCGATGCTGGCCGAGGCGATCGGCGTCTCCTCGAAGCTGGCGAAGAGCTCCTTCGGACCGTGCCCCTCGAACTCCTTCCGGATGCAGCGCTCGATGGCGGCGTAGGGGCGTGGCGGCACCTGGTCCTGCAGCCCCTCGAGCTCGCCGCGGAAGGCCTCGGGCAGGAAGTTGGTCATGATGCTGAAGAGCTGCCCGACCTTGATGTAGAGCCCCTGCAGCTCGAGGATGGCGCGGTAGATGCGGCGCGCGTTGCGCACGTTGAGCCGCTCGAGGTGGAGCTGCAGCGAGGACGGCGAGAGGAAGCGCGACTTGAAGCGGAGCCAGAGGTAGGAGCTGAGCACCAGCAGCGTGACCAGGTAGGCCTTGAGGATGCGCCAGGGCGGCCGCGTGGGCGGTCCCACCGTCATCCTCTGCGGCTCCTTGCTCTCGGCGACTCGCATCCGGGGCACTATACCAGATCGCCGCGTCGTCGCTCTCGCTGCCTCGCCGGTCGCGCTCGGATGTCCCTTGACAGGCCTCACCCCTCCGCGCACTCTCAGAGGCCTAACGCATTGCGCCAGTCACCGACGGAGGAGCGATGAAAGAGCCGTCCGAGGAGCGCGACCCGCAGCGCATCGACGAGACCACCCTCCGCCAGCGCCTCGAGGGCCTGGTGCCCGAGATCGTGCGCCGCACCTTCTACGCCGGCCTCGGCGCGGTCTTCACCACCGAGGAGGGCGTCCGTCGCCTCGCCAACGAGTTCTCGCTGCCGAAGGACGTGGCGCGCTACCTGATCCAGCAGGCGCAGAGCACCAAGGACGAGCTCTTCCGCATCGTCGCCGCGGAGCTGCGCGGGTTCCTCGAGAGCCTGAACCTCAACGAGGAGCTGCAGCACCTCCTGACCAGCCTCTCCTTCGAGATCAAGACCGAGATCCGCTTCATCCCGAACGACCAGAAGGTGCTGAAGCCGAAGATCAAGAACCGCGTGGCCGTGCGGCGAAAGCCCCGCGAGGACGCCCCCACGCCCCTCGAGGACGACGAGGAGGAGCACGAGGTCCCCGCCCCCGACGAGCCGTAGCGTCCCCTCGCCTCGACCGCCGACGGCCCCCTCAGGTCGCCGCTCCTGCGCCCGGACGTCACCTTCGGGGTGCGCGGCCTCCCAGGAGCGGTCCACAGGTGGGCGCGGCCTCCCGCCTGGCCGCCGCCCTGCGGTCGGCCCCCCGGTCTGATCCTCGGCCTGATCTCGAGCAGATCCGCGTCGTGCTGAGGTGCTGGCAGTGGCATCATGCTTGCTCGACCTTCGGGCGAACCACGCAGGAGGAGCCGTGCACTCCGGTACCGTGCTGGGAACGTTGCTGCTCATGATCGGCAGCCTGGCCTGCAATGAGGTGGTGTCCAGGCGCGGTGATGGTGGTCTCGCGGCTGACCACGCGCCCAGCGAGGACGGCTCCGGCGCTGACGCGGCCAGCGGGGCAGTCTGCGGCGACGGGGTGCGCACCGGCGCGGAGGCGTGTGAGGGGCAGGATCTGGGCGGTCGCATCTGCACGACGGAGGGGTTCGGCGGCGGCGACCTCCGCTGCGGCGCCGATTGCACCCTGGACACCTCGGGGTGCTTCCGCTGCGGCGACGGGGTGCTCGGCAGCGGCGAGGTGTGCGACGGGGCGAGCCTGGGGGGACGGACCTGTCAAGGCGAAGGGTTCAGCAGCGGCACCCTGGCCTGCAGCGCCACCTGTCAGCTCGATCTGTCGGGCTGCCAGATCGCCAGCTGCGGCAACGGAAAGCTCGACGCCGCGGAGCAGTGCGAAGGGGCCGACCTCGGTGGCAAGAGCTGCAAGGTCGTCGGCTTCGACGGCGGCACCCTCGCCTGCAACAGCAACTGCTCGTTCAACACCGCCGGCTGCTACAAGTGCGGCGACGGCGTGCGCAACGGCTCGGAGCAGTGCGACGGCACGCAGCTGGGCGGTCAGACCTGCCAGACCCAGGGCTTCGCGGGCGGCTCCCTGGGCTGCACGGCCACGTGCACCTTCCACACCGCGGCGTGCTTCAAGTGCGGCGACGGGGTGCGCAACGGCACCGAGCCGTGTGACGGCACGCAGCTGGGTGGCAAGACCTGCCAGAGCCTGGGCTTCGCCAGCGGCGCCCTCGCCTGTACGGCCGCCTGCGCCTTCGACACCACGGCTTGCAAGAAGGCCCCTGACGCGGGCAAGGCCGATGCCGGCAAGAAGGATGGGCCCGTGGCCTCGCCCGACGCGAGCCCGCCGGCCTGCACCCACTATGTCTCGCCCTCGGGCACGCTGCGCGGCCACCCGGCCGCGACCAGCATCGGCGCGGCGCTGAAGGCGCTCGCGCCGGGGGACACGGTCTGCGTCGGCGCCGGCACCTACGTCGAGCAGGTGGCGGTGACCGCGTCGGGGACCGCGGCCAAGCCGATCACCCTGATGGCCGACCCGGGGGCGAAGCCGATCCTCGACGGCCAGAACAAGCTGGCGGGGAGCTGGGGCTCGCTCCTCAACCTGAAGGGGAGCTACCTCCAGGTGCTCGGTCCGCTCGAGGTGAAGAACGGCCTCGGCCAGGGCGTGGCGATGATCGGCCACCACAACCTGGTCCGGGGGCTCGACGTGCACCACCACGCCGAGCGGGGGATCGCGGCGCAAGGCGACTACAGCGTCGTCGAGCAGTGCCACGTCTGGTGGAACGCCAGCGCCAACTGCCGGCTCTCGTCCTGCCCGCCGACCCCCTACCCGAGCGGTGGCTGGGGCACGGGCGTCAGCGCCATGCGCGACCCCGTCGACGGCATCACCGACCACGCGATCCTCCGCGGCAACGTCGTCTACAACAACTGGGGCGAGGGGCTCTCCAGCTTCGAGGCGCAGGGCACGCTGATGGAGGACAACGTCGTCTACGACAACTGGGCGCTCAACATCTATATCTCCGACTCCTCGAACGTGCTCTGCCAGCGGAACCTCATCTACACGACGCCCGGCAACGCGGTCCAGAAG
>JAKLHH010000440.1 GCA_022710245.1 Myxococcota bacterium | reverse complement strand
ACGTGGGTCTGACGACGCTCGACGAGGAGCCCAGCCCAGGGAGGCACGACGTGACGCAGGACGCAGCAGCCCAGCAGGACGCAGCAGCAGAGCAGCAGAGGCTCGAGGACCTGATCCCGCTCGCCGACATGAAGGTGATCGACGAGATGCAGCTCGGGATCGCCCTCGGCTTCGCCGAGGTGAAGGACGCCAGGGCGCAGGGCAAGCCCGTCGTCTACTCCTCGGTGGTGGTGCCGAAGGAGATCCTCCACGCGATGGACATCCCGGTGGTCTACGGGGAGGTCCTCGGCGCCTACGCCTCGATGTTCGGCAAGTCGGCGCGCTATTGCCAGTTCATCGAGGACCAGGGCCTGTCGCGCGACACCTGCGCGATCCAGCGCTGCACGCTCGGGGTCGCGCTCTGCGAGGACCGCGACGAGTTCTTCAACCTCGCCTGGGAGAAGCCCGACCTGGTGGTGGCGACGAACTTCCCCTGCATGTCGGAGTCGCGGGCCAGCCAGCTGATCGCGGACTACTACCACGCGCCCTACTTCATGCTGGACCTGCCGATCAACACCTGGGGCGCCGAGCTCCCGGAGCACGCGGTCCGCTACACCGTCGGTCAGCTGCAGCGGCTGATCGACTTCTTCGTCGACCACGGCTACCCGTTCGATCTGGAGAGGCTGAGAGAGGAGGTCCGCTTCAGCCGCCGCCTCGCCGAGGTGCTGCGCGAGTGTGACCGCTACAAGCGCGCGGTGCCGACGCCGATCAAGGGCTACGACAACGTGATCGCGACCTGCGCCCCCATCGCGCTCGGCAAGGCGGTGCGGCGGATCGAGCTCTTCGAGCGCTTCCGTGACGAGCTCAGGGACCGCGTGGAGCGCGGGTACGGCGTCGTCCCCGAGGAGAAGCTGCGGCTGCTCTGGGTCGGCATCCCGCCGCTCGCCGACTTCAAGCTCCTCGACTACCCCGAGCGCCACGGCGCCGTGGTGGCGAAGAGCATGATCGAGTTCGTCACCGGCTTCAACTTCGACCCGACGCTGATGGACCCCGAGCGGCCGCTGGAGAGCATCGCGCGCGCGCAGCTCACCAGCCCGGCGAACCCGCTCTCCAGCGGGGTGGTCGACTTCCTGGTGAGGTCGGCGAAGGACTACCAGATCGACGGCGTGGTCTCGGTGGTCAAGCGCACCTGCGGCCTCGTGCCGGGCCTGCAGCGCCTGAGCAAGGAGGCGATCACGGCGGCGACCGGGGCGCCCTCGATCGTCTTCGACCTGGACGGGGTCGACGCGCGCGAGCACGACCCCGCCGCGGCGCGGGCGATGCTCGACTCCTTCATCGAGACCCTGCTCGCTCGCAAGGGAGGTGTCCGGTGACCGCGCTGGAGAGGCTGCAGGAGGTCGCGCGTGACCCGGCGCAGGTGGCGCGGGCGTGGCGTGACGGCGGGGGCAAGGTGATCGGCACCCGCTGCCTCTACGTCCCCGAGGAGGTGATCTGGGCCGCCGGTGCGCTGCCGTACCCGCTCTACGGGACGCCGGAGCCGGTGCGCCTCGCCGACGCCTACTTCCAGGCCTGCACCTGCGAGCTGGTCCGCAACATCTTCGACCAGGCGCTCGAGGGCCGGCTCGACTTCCTCTCGGGGCTCGCGCTCTGCAACACCTGCGACGTGGTCCGCCACCTCTGCGACCTCTGGGGCGGCTACGTGCGCCAGACGCCGGTTCACCTGGTCAACAACCCGCAGCGCCTCGGCGACGAGGCCAACCGCGAGTACTGGGTGGCCGAGCTCTCCGCCTTCGGCGGCTGGCTCGAGGGGCTGACCGGCCAGGCGCCGACCGAGGAGCGGCTGCGCGAGGCGATCCGCCTGCACAACCGGACCCGCGCGCTGCTCCGGCGGGTGACCCTGCTGCGGCAGGAGGAGCCCTCGCCGATCTCCGGCGCGGAGGCCTTCGAGGTGAGCCTCGCGGCCTCGGTGCTCCCGCGCGAGGAGGCGAACGCGCTCCTCACCCGGCTCCTCGAGGAGCTGCGGGCGCGGCCGGCGGTGCGCCGCAGCGGACCGCGGATCCTGGTGACGGGGAGCCTGCTCGATCACCCGGCGCTGCTGCGCATGATCGAGGAGGAGGGCGGGCAGGTGGTCGTCGAGGACCTCTGCAACACCACGCGGAGCTTCTGGCAGCAGGCCGACGAGGGCGGCGATCCGTGGGAGGCGATCCGCCGGCTCCACGACGCGCGCCCGCTCTGCGCCTGCACGCACCCGCCGGAGGCGCGCTACCAGCACCTCGGCGAGCTCGCGAAGGTGTTCCGCGTCGACGCGGTCATCGACTTCACGCTCAAGTACTGTCACCCCTTCCTCTACGAGGCGCCGCTCCTCAAGCGCGCGCTGGCGGAGCAGGGGCTGCGCACCAACGTCCTCGAGATCGGCCACGACCTCTCGGGGCACGGGCAGCTGCGGACGCGGATCCAGGCCTACCTGGAGATGCTCGAGCTGGAGCTCTGAGGTTCCCGCTTCCTGGCGGCCCGTCCCCCTTCCCCCCACGCCGCCTTGTGGCGCCGCTTCGCCTCAGCCGTCCCGCTGTAGCGACGATCATCTCTCCGCCCTTGCCGAGACGCTCGGCGCGGGCGGGTCACGATTGCCGCTATCGCGGCAAATCCTGCCCGCGAGCGAGCGCTTGACGGGCAGCCCCTCCGCGCCACCTTGATTTTTGCCGCCATGGCGGCAAGTATTGATGTTGGGGTCGCCGATGGCCAAGATCGACACGACGAACAGCACCGCCGGCGCGATCGGTCGCATGGTAGCGTTTCACCGGCGGGCCGCGGGCCTCTCGCGGCTCGACCTGGCCGACCTGGCGGGCATCGGGAAGACGGCGCTCTTCGATATCGAGCGTGGCAAGGCCACGGTTCGCTTCGAGACGCTCCGGCGAGCCCTGGCCGCCCTCAACATCACCCTCAGGTTCGAGAGCCCGCTGATGTCGCGCTTCGAGGAGGAGCCGGATGCGGAGCGCTGAGATCCGGGTCCACGGCCTGCCCGCAGGGCGCTTCGAGGAGCTCGAGGCGCGGCGCTCCTACCGCTTCACCTACCACCCCGGCTACGGCGGCCCGCCGGTCTCCCTGACCATGCCCGTCCGCGGGAGCCCCTACGTCTTCGACGGCTTCCCGCCCTTTCTTGACGGCCTGCTGCCCGAGGGGCCGCAGCTCGAGGCGCTGCTCAGGCTGCGCAAGCTCGACCGGGATGATCTCTTCGGCCAGCTCATCGTCCTGGGCGGGGACATGGTGGGCGCGGTCACGGCTCACCTGGAGGCCGGAACGCCTGGATGAACACCTGTCCGATCACCTACGAGCCCACGGAGGCGCGGTACTCGGCGAGGGGGCTGCGGCTGCTGTCGCGGTCGCTGACGGAGCTGCACGATCTTCCGTTCACGGCGGCAGAGCAGCTGGAGGAGGCCGCGGCGCGTGCGGACAAGATCTCGATCCAGGGCGTGCAGCCGAAGCTCAGCGCTCGCCTCGACGCTCGAGCCGGGTCGTTTGTCCTGGTGGACGTCGGGGCGGACTACATCCTGAAGCCGCCGAATCCGCTCTTCCCGGCGCTGCCCGAGAACGAGGACCTCACCATGCGGCTCGCCGCTCGGGCCGGGATCGAGGTGCCGCTCCACGGACTGGTCTACGCCAGGGACGGCTCGATGACCTACTTCATCAGGCGCTTCGACCGCGTCTCGCGAGGCGCAAAGCTCGCGCTCGAAGACTTCGCGCAGCTCTCCGGACGGGGCCGGGAGACCAAGTACGACTCCTCGATGGAGCAGGTGATCGGGGTCCTCGACCGCTACACGACCTTCCCGGCGATCGAGCGCCTGAAGCTCTTTCGCCTGACGCTCTTCAACTTCCTCGTCGGCAACGAGGACATGCACCTGAAGAACTTCTCGCTCATCACCCGCGACGGGAAGGTCGAGCTCTCCCCGGCCTACGACCTGGTGAGCACGACGCTGGCGCTCAGACACGCCCGGGAGGAGGTGGCTCTGCCGCTCAAGGGCAAGAAGCGGAACCTGACCCGGAACGATCTGGTGCGCTGCTTCGGCGGGGAACGGCTGGCGCTCGAGGCGAAGGTGATCGCCAAGACGCTCGAGCAGCTCTCGCGCGCGACCGCCAGCTTCGCCGAGGTGATCGGCAGGAGCTTCCTGCCCGAGGCGGCGAAGGAGCGGTACCTGGCCCTGGTGGAGGCTCGCGGCCGGCGGCTCTTCGGCTGAGGGCGTCGACTCGGTCCCCGCTCCGCGCTCGCGGCGCTGCATCGGTCCCCGCTCGCCGAGGTCGCTGCCCCTTCCTTCGTCAGCAGAAAGCGCGGCCCTGATTCGATTCGCGCCGCTGGCACCACGCCCCGTGCGGTCCCGGGCTTGAGTTCTCCCGCCGCCTGGCTAGGATAGGCGCCCACGAGGAGGACCCGCGACATGCTCAGCTGTGGCCTCGACGTCGGCTCGCTCTGGACCAAGGCGGCCGTGCTGAAGGACGGCGCGCTCGTCGGCGGGGAGGTGGCGCCGACCGGCGCGGACACGCGGCGCGGCGCCGAGCGCGCGCTCGAGCGGGCGCTGGCCGCGGCCGGCCTCGACGGCGCGGCGCTCCCGCCGCTGGTGGTGACCGGGGTCGGCCGCAAGGAGGTCTCGCTGCCCGGCCAGCAGGTGACCGACGTCATCTGCCTGGCGCGTGGGGCGCGGCTCCTGCGCCCGGCGGTCCGCTGCGTGATCGACGTCGGCGGCGAGAGCACGCGGGTCGTCCGCCTCGACGAGCGCGGCGACGTCGTCGACTTCACCCTCAACGACAAGTGCGCCGCCGGGACGGGCGTCTTCCTCGACGCGATGGCCAAGGTGATGGGCGTCCCCACCGAGGAGCTCGGGCCGCTCTCGCTGCAGTCCACCGCAGAGATCAACATCACCTCGATCTGCGTCGCCTTCGCCGAGTCGGAGGTGGTCTCGCTGGTGCACCGGCAGACGCCCAGGCGCGACATCCTGCGCGGGCTGCACCGGTCCATCGCGGCGCGCGTCTACGGCATGGCGCGGCGGGGTGAGCTGGAGGGCGAGCTGCTCCTCGCCGGAGGCCTCGCGCGCAACGTGGGGATCGCGAGGGAGCTCGAGGCGCTCCTCGGGCGGCCGCTGACGGTGCCGGCCGAGGCACAGCTCGTCGCCGCGCTCGGCGCCGCCGAGGTCGCGGCGGGGCACGCGCCGACGCTGCTCAAGGAGTCGCCGAGAGGCGAGAGCGTGGCGCCGCCGGACTGCTCGGGCTGCGGAGGTCCGGCATGATCACCCTCGGCGTCGACATCGGCTCGCTCACCGGCAAGGCGGTGGTGCTGCGGGACGGCGAGCTCCTCGCCTGGGAGCTGATCCTGACCGGGCCCGACAGCGTCGAGACCGGCACCGCCGTCACCGAGCGCGCGCTGGCGAAGGCCGGCGTCTCCCTCGAGCAGCTCGACTTCATCGTCTCGACCGGCTACGGGCGCATCGTCATCCCCTTCGCCGACAAGAACATCAGCGAGATCTCCTGCCACGCCAAGGGCGCTGCCTGGTTCTTCCCCGGCGTGCGCACGATCCTCGACATGGGTGGCCAGGACTGCAAGGCGATCCGCGTCGAGGCGGGCGGCAAGGTCGAGAACTTCGTGATGAACGACAAGTGCGCCGCCGGCGTCGGCCGCTCGATGGGGATCGTCGCCGAGCTCCTCGAGATCGGCATCGACGAGGTGGGCCCGCGCTCGCTCGACGCGCCGGGCGGCGGCGTGCCGATCAGCAGCACCTGCGTCGTCTTCGCGCGCTCGGAGATCCTCAGCTACCTGCGCCAGGGCGTGCCGAAGAACGAGGTCCTCGCGGGCGCGTGCGCCTCGCTCTGCAGCCGCGTCGGGGGCTTGCTCCGCCGCGTCGGCGTGGCCCCGGAGTTCGTCATCAGCGGAGGCATCGCGAAGAACGTCGGCGTGGTGCGCCGCCTCGAGGAGACGCTCGGCCTGCAGGCGCGGATCTGCTTCGAGCCGCAGATCGTCGGCGCGGTGGGCGCGGCGATCTTCGCGCAGGAGCTGGCGGCGAAGCGCGGGTCACGCGCGGGGCAGCGGAGCGCCAGGCCCGCGGTCTAAGTGAACAGGTCGGCGATCATGATCCTCGAATGGTTCGAGGTCGGCGGCGCGGGGCCCCTGCGCGCCTCAATTGTCGCGCCGCCCAGGTCGGACGGTGGTGCGAAGCTGCCGCGACCAACAATTGTCGCGGCGCCGCCCAGGTCGGGCGGTCGGGCGAAGCTGCCGCGACCAACAATGTTGATCGCAGCGTCGATGTCCGGCGGCGTGAAGCCCCCGCTCGCGGGCCTCTGAGTTGCGGTCAGTCGCGGGCAGTGCCGACTTCGAGGTCAGTGAGGGTGCAGACTTCGGGGTCAGTGCCGCGCACTGGGGCCGAAGCCGGCACTGGCCGCGAAGTCGGCGCTGGCGGTGATCTCGGCACTGCGCCTGATCTCGGCGCTCCGGGTGATGCGCCTCGTCGCGGCGGTGTGCCTCGGCACGACGATCCAGGGGCTTCGGCGACCGGAGGCAGGTCACGCGTGGCGGCGAGTTGCTGGCGCGCG
>JAKLHH010000044.1 GCA_022710245.1 Myxococcota bacterium | reverse complement strand
ACGACCGCCTCCAGGGCCGGCGGCAGGGCGCCCTCGCGCAGCCTGGGCGCGAGCGGGGGCGGCCGCGTGTAGAGCTGATCGCTCAGCACGGCGCTCACGCTGCCGCCACGAAAGGCCGGGGCGCCGCTCAGCATGTGGTAGAGGACGAGCCCGAAGGCGTAGAGGTCGGTGCGCTCGTCGAGGACCTCGCCCGCCACCTGCTCGGGCGCCATGCAGTCGGGGGTCCCTGCCCGGGCCGTGGTCTGCCCGCGGGGCGCGAGCCCGATCTTCGTCGCGATGCCGAAGTCGAGGAGCTTCACGGTCATGCACCCGTCGGCCTGGCGCGCGAGGAAGATGTTCTCGGCCTTCAGGTCGCGGTGGAGGATGCGCTTCGCGTGCACCGCCGTCAGCGCGCGCGCCACGCTGTCGGCGATCTCCAGCGCCTGCAGCGGATCGAGCGCGCCCACCTCGCGCAGGTGGCGGGCCAGATCCACCCCCTCGAGGAGCTCCATCACCAGGTAGACGAGCGGCGGGTCGCCGGGTTGCTCGTCGACGTCGATCACGTCGACCAGGTTCGGGTGCCCGATCCGGTTCGCCGCGCGCGCCTCCTCGAGGAAGCGCTCGACCAGCACGGGGTCGCGAGCCAGCGCTGGCTTCAGCACCTTGATCGCGACCTCGCGGGGGAGCCGGAGGTGCTGCGCGCGATAGATGAGACCCATGCCGCCCTCGGCGATCTTCGCCATCACCCGGTATACGCGCAGCACCTGGCCGACCAGTGAGTCCTGTTCTCCAGCCCCAGGCTCGGTCGCCTGCCTCTCCTTCGCCGCTCTTCCCACGCCCAGCTCCTGCTGCTGTGGAGGTGCCGCTCGCCGGCGCGACCGTGGTCGGTCGCGGGCCTGCTGCGGTCCTCACCTCTCGTGCTCGGGTCTACGCGGGTAGCAGCTTGCGTGCCATGGACGCCGCCGCGGCGACGGCGCCGGGATCGGTGGGGGGCCGCGTCACGTTCCTGACGGCGAGCAGCGCGCGCAGAACCGCCGCGCCCTCGGGGAGAGGAAAATCCGCCTCTGCGGACGAGAAAAGTGCGCGGGTGGGGGTGGTACTTCAGGGCGCCTCGGCGGAGCGCTCCTCGCGACCGCCGCGATAGGTGACCTGCATCCAGCGCGAGCCGTCGCGCTTCCAGTAGGTCCACGGCCCCTCGCGCTTGCCCTGGTGGAACGCGCCCTCGGCGCGCTTGCGCCCGTCCTCGTAGAAGGAGCTCCAGCGCCCCTCCTCGCGCCCGTCCTCGAAGCGCCCCTCCTGCTTCTTCGCCCCGCCTGGGTGGTAGAAGGTCCACGTCCCCACGCGCTTGCCGCCCTCGTAGCTCCCCTCCGAGGCGCGGCCGCCCGCCTCGTGGAAGGTCGTCCAGCGCCCGCTCTCGCGACCCGCGCTGTAGGCCCCCGAGAACTTCGGGCGCCCGGCGCGAAAGTACCCTCGCCAGGTGCCCGTCTCCTTGCCGAGCCGGTAGGTCCCCTCGAGCATGCGCGCGCCGTCCTCGTACCAGGTGCGCCAGAGCCCGTCCTGCAGACCGTCCTCATAGCTCCCCTCGCGCTCCTTCTTCCCGGTCGCGTGCCACCAGGTCCAGTGCGCCACCCGCTGCTGGGTGGTCTTCCCCTCCGGCGTGGGCAGGCAGATCTGACAGCCGACGTAGCGCTCCTTCGTGTCGACGACCGGCCTGCCCCCCTTCGCGAGGCAGAGGTCGCGGTCGGGGTCGAGCTCGCGGTCGAGCCGGAAGCGCACCTTGCGCCAGAAGACGCCCGAGGGCCACCAGAAGGTGAACTCGCCCTCGCGGCGGTCGTCGAGGTAGGGGCCCTCGCTCTTCTTCTTGCCGTTGGCGTGGTAGTCGATCCAGACGCCGCTCTTGGCGCCGACGAGGTAGCTCCCCTCGCTCTTCTTCTGACCGGTGTACTGCCACTCGGTCCACGGCCCCGACTGCAGCCCGCCCTCGTAGAGGCCGCTCCAGAGCTTCTGGCCGTTCGGGTAGAACGCCTCCCAGCGCCCGGCGCGCTGGCCGTCCTTGTAGGCGCCGGTGAGGAGCAGCTCGCTCGTCTTGTAGTAGCGCGAGTGCGGCCCCTCCGCGCGCCCCTTGCGATAGACCCAGCGGCTCTCCACGTTGCCGCTCTCGAAGTAGCGGGTCCAGCCGCCCTCCCAGAGCGCGCCGCGGTACTCGCCCTCCTCCTTCTTGTGCCCGTTCGGAAAGAAGGAGACCCAGCGGCCGTTGCCGCTGATGATGTTCGAGGAGCCGAGGACCTTGCCGTCGGCCGCGCGAAAGACGTGCACGCCGACGGGGACGCCGCCCGAGTAGCGCCCCTCGGTGAGGAGCTGGCCGGTGGGGTGCCACTCGCGGTAGCGGCCGTCCTGCAGGTCGCCGTGGTGCTCCGCCTCCCACGCGCGCGCGCCCGCCTCGTGGTAGCCCATCCAGATCCCCTCGCGGCGACGGGAGACCAGGCACCCCTGCGTGCGCTCCTTGTAGTCGACCGACCAGCTCCCCTTCAGCTCCTGCTTGCAGCGGAGCACGAGCTCGCCCTGCCGCTCGCCCTCGCGGAAGCGGACCTGCTGCCAGCGCTGGCCGTTGGTGAACCACTCGGTGAAGAGCCCGTCGGCGCGGCCGCGGCGGTAGGGGCCCTCGCTGACGCGCGGCCCCTCCTCGTGGTACTCGCGCCAGATCCCCTCGCGCACGCCGGCGACGTAGGGCCCCTCCTCGGCCTTGATCCCGGTGGGGAAGTGGAAGGTCCAGGTCCCCTCCCGGCGGCCCAGGTGGTAGCGGCCCTCGGACTCCTTCACGCAGCTCCCGAAGTAGGTGCGGGCGGGGCCCTCGAGGACGCCGGCGCGGTAGGTCAGCTCCCAGCGGTTGCCGCCGCCGGAGGCGGAGGTCCAGCGGCCCTCGCGCCGGCCGGCGAGCTTGCAGCCGAGGCCCCCGCCCTCGCTGCGCCACTCGCCGCCGCGCGCGCGGCAGGCCTCGGGGCTGCTGATCGGATCGGAGGGCGCGGAGCGGGGCGCCTCGGCGCGGGCGACCGGACCGGCGAGCACCGCGAGGGCGAGGAGGGCGAGGAGCGCTGGTCCCGGTCTCAGCGACGACGTCATTTGCCGAGCACCTGCTTGAGCACCTCGTCGGCGTCGCCGCGGACCGCGCTGCCGTCGAGGCTGTTGATGTCCCGCTGCGTGAGGTCGATCTTCGGCGCGAAGACCTTGGCGTGGAACTCGTCGATCGCCAGGGCGACGCGCTCGTCGTCGCTCTTCGCCGCCGAGACGTCGCGGACGCCGCAGGCGTAGCGACGACCGCCGCGGCCCTGCAGACAGACGCGCACCTCGCCCTGCTGGCGTCCTGCGGACGCTCCGCGATGAGGGGCGAGGTCCTTGCCCTGCGCGCTCACCATCACCGTGAAGCCGCCGCCCCCGGGCGCCAGGCGCGGCGAGCGGAGCAGCGCCGCGGCCACCTTCGCCGGCAGCCGCGCGCCGTCCGAGCGCACCTCCACCGGGAGCCGCGCGCCGACCAGCCGCACCGCCGTCGCGAAGCGCTCGAGGACCGCGTGGAAGAGCTCCTCGGCCTCGCTCGCCCGCCCGAGGCGCCGCGCGGCCTCGGCGGCGATCGCCTCGAGGCGGCCCCGCAGCAGCACCTCCTCGCGGGGCAGGGCGGCGAGCGCCCGGCGCGCGAGCTCGAGCGCCTTCGCGCGCTCGCCCTCGCGGTGCAGGATCTCCACCTCCAGCGCGTCGAGGTAGGGCGCCGTCTCCTTCGGCATCGTCTCGCGCCCCTGCACCTCGCGGATGGCGCGGCGGAGGACGCCCGCCCCGGCCACCGGCACCAGCGCGCCGGCGTTCCAGGGCGGGATCGGCTTGTAGTAGGGGCGCACCAGGTGGAGCAGCGTGTCCTTCGGCGCCAGCAGCCGGTCGGCGCGGCGCCGCACGAGCCAGGCGCTCTGCTCGAGGGCGCGGAGCCGCCACCAGGCCTTCACGCGCTCGCCGAGCGGCCGCGCCGAGGCGCGCTCGCGCAGGTCCTCGCCGCGCACCTCGAGGGCCGCGTGGTGCTCGACGAGCGCGATGGCCCGCATCACGTCGAGCGAGAAGCTGGTCATCCCCACCCGGTCCGGGGCCTTGGCCACCTGCTCGCTCACCTCGAGCGCCTTCTCCGTCTGCCCGAGGGCGTGGAGGAGCCGCGCCAGCCAGGTCTGGTTGCCCATCTCGAACTGCTGCCGGTAGCGGCGCTGGATGCCGTGCTCGCGCGCCGACTTCACCGCCGTCATCGCGCGCTGAAAGTCCCCTCGCAGCAGGTAGAGGTTGGCGAGGTGCGGGTAGGCCGAGGCCGGGCAGTCCTGCAGCTTGGCCTGCAGCGACTTCTGCGCCAGCCGCTCGACCTCGCCGAAGCGGTAGACCGCGAAGGCCGCCTCGGCCGCGTTCTCGGCGAGGATGCAGGACTGGCTGCCGGTCGCCTCGACCGCCTCGGTGGCGACCTTGAAGCAGGCGCGCGGCTGCAGCCGCTCCGACTCGATGGCGAGCAGCCCGTTGAGGCCGGTGATGCGCACCTGCAGGTCGTCGGAGAGCGCGACCCTCTTCGCCAGCCGGACCGCCTCGTCGAAGCGGTGGAGCTTCATCAACGGCCAGATCCGCCGGCGGTCCATCTTCGGGTTGTAGAGCGCGTCCCAGCGGTCCATCAGCTTCAGCTGGTCCTCGCGCCGGTCCATCTCGGCGAGGATCTCCTCCTCCTCCTCGAGGATGCGCTTGTGCCAGGCCTGGGCCTCCGCGTCCGTCGGGGCAGCGCCCCAGCGCGCGGCGAGCTGCTTCTCGGCGAGCCGCACGTGGTAGAGCGCCCGCGGCAGGTTGCCCTCCTCGTCGTGGAAGACCACCGCGAGGCCGTAGCGGGCGAGCACCGAGTCGGGCCGGCCCTTCAGGATCTTCTCCGCCTGCTCGCGCGCGCGGATCAGCTTACCCCCGCGCACGTTGGTGATCAGCTCCTGCTCGGCGGCGTCCCCGTCGAGGGGGTGGGCCGCCCGCGGGCTCCCGGGGCGGACGCCGAGGCAGAGGGCCACCGCAGCGAGCGCGGCGAGCGCCGTCCGCCACCACCGCCCCGGACGTGTGCGCCGCTGCGGCAAGTCAGCTCCTCCGCAGCGTCGAGCGCGAGAGCACCTCCACCGGGCGCTCGGCCCCGGCCTTGATGATCTCCTCGACCGCGCCGCTCCCCGGCGCCAGCTCGATGCGGTGCGCGAGGAGGTAGGGGAGCAGGTACTCGAGGTCCTCGGTGGAGACGAAGTCGCGGCCGCGGAAGAGGGCCAGCGTCTGCAGCGCCGGCACCGCCTGCACCAGCGAGCGGGTGGAGACGCCCTGGATGATCCGCTTGTCCTCACGCAGCGCGCGCGCCGTGTCGACCAGGCACTCCTTCACCCCGCGCGCGAGGTGGACGGTCCGCCGGATCACCTCGCGCGAGCGGACGATCTCGCCGCGGCTCACCCGGGGCAGCGTGCAGGGCGCCTTCGGCGTGCCCCAGGTCTCCAGCACCTCCAGCTCGGCGGCGCGGTCGACGTGCTTCATCCGCACCTTGAAGAGGAAGCGATCGATCTGCGCCAGCGGCAGCGGGTAGGTGCCGGCCACGTCGAGCGGGTTCTGGGTGGCGATGACGAAGAAGAGCTCGTTCAGCTTGTAGCTGACGTTGTCGACGGTGACCTGCTTCTCCGCCATCGCCTCGAGGAGCGCCGCCTGCACCTTCGGCGAGGTGCGGTTGATCTCGTCGACCAGCACCACGTAGGCGAAGATCGGCCCGCGGCGGAAGGCGAAGGTGTTCGACTCGGTGTCGAAGACCAGCACGCCGGTGACGTCCGACGGCAGCAGGTCGGGGGTGAACTGGATGCGCCGGAACCCGGGGATGTCGTCGTCGGGGAGGTCGTCCTCGATCGAGTCGCCGAGCGCCTTGGCGAGCGTGGTCTTGCCCGAGCCCGGGTAGTCCTCGAGGAGGATGTGCCCGTCGGCGAAGAGCGAGACCAGCACCAGCTCGATCACGTCGTCGCGCCCCATCACGTGCTCGCGGATCCGCGCGCGCACGCGATCGGCGACCTGCTGCGCGTCAGCGAGCGCGCTGTCGGGCGCCGGCTCGGGCGCGGCGGTGGCGAGGGGGAGGCTTGCTGGGTCGCTGATCATCGTCTCTCCTCGAGGGCCCTTGGCGGCCCCGGGTTCTCTTCCTGTTACGCCGCTCCCTACCGTGTCCTCACCCACCCGATCGGGTTCAGCGCCGCGAGCGCGCGCCGGAGCGGCGGCACGTTGCGTCGCAGCTCGCCGGCCACCGCGCGGGCCAGGCGCGCGAGCTCCTCCCTCGAGGCCGCCCGCCCGCCGAGCGCCTGCCGCAGGTGCGCTCGGGTGAGCGGCTCGAGGCTGGGGGCGAGCGCGCGCAGCCGCTCCGCGTGGCGCTCGCGGGTCTCGCCGGGCAGCCGGGGCTGCCCGAGGTCGGAGAGACGGTCGAGCACGGCGAGGTAGAGCCGACGTGCGTGGTCGCGCTCCCCGACCAGGCGCGGCGAGAGGCGGCGGAGCGCCTTCGCCAGGTAGGCGAGGACGAGCAGCGCCATCACCAGCAGCCCGAGGCCGAGCCCTACCAGGCGCCAGGGGATCTGGAGCGGCCTCCCCTCGGCGGTGACGCCGGCCGTCTTGTCGCTGCGCGCCAGCTCGCCGAGCAGCTTCTCCAGATCGTAGTCGACCGGCGAGGGCGGCGCCACGTCGGTGCGCTCCGGGTGGACGTCGAAGGTGACCCAGCCGATCCCCTCCAGGTGGATCTCCGGCCAGGCGTGCGCGCGGTCGTTCATGATCAGCACCGAGGAGCCGCCGCTGCGCTTGCTCGTCTGCACCGCGTAGCCGAGCGCGACGCGCGCCGCGATCCCCTGGCTGCGGAAGAGGTAGACCGCCGCGTGCGCGAAGTGGACGCAGTAGCCGCGGAGCGAGCCGAAGAGGAAGGACGCGGTGGGATCGCTCGAGCTCGCGTGCGTCGAGCTCATCGTGTAGTAGCCCTCGCGCTCGAGATAGCGCTTGATCGCCCAGGCGCGCGCCAGGTCGTCCTCGGCGAAGCGCGGGTCGACGTCGCGGACGATGATGTCCGAGAGCGCGGCGTAGCGGGGGTCGTCGGGGAGCGCCAGGTAGTGGGCGCGCTGCGCCGGGGTCCAGCCGGCCGGGATCGAGCGCCGCCCGAGGAGGCGCTGCGGGGTGACCGCGAGCGCCAGCGACTGGGCGTCGTAGGCGGCCACGAACTGCTGCGGGTTCGGGTTCGCCGCCGGCGCCAGCCTGACCGCGTGCGAGAGCGCGAGCGGCTGCGGGTGGTCGACGAGGAGGTACATCGTCGTCGGCACCAGCACGTGCTCGGGCGCGCTCTGCACGGGCGGCGCCCGGAGCGGGCCGCCGCGGGGGAACTCGGCGAAGAGGTCTCCGTCCCAGCCCTCGGCGGTCCCCACCACCAGGTGGTGGCCGTTGTAGGTCGAGAGCGTCTGCTGGCGGAAGTACATCAGGTCGCCGGCCGGCTCGAAGTCGTCGCGCAGCACCGCGATCGCCACCGGGCTCGGGGGCGTCTTGCTGTCGTAGCTGTCCTTGAAGGGGTTCTGCGACTGCCCGCCGCCCCCGCCGCCCCCGCCCGAGCCGCTGCCGCTGCCGCTCCCGCTGCCCTGCCCCTTGCCGCTCAGGTTGAGGGCGTCGAGGGGCTCCTTGGGGTCGATCCGCTTCTCCTTGAGGACGAAGAGCGCGCCGCCGGCCAGGAGGAGCAGGAGCAGCGTGGTCGCCAGCTTGAGCAGCGACTGCCCGCGCAGGAAGAGGAAGATGGCGGCGAGCGCGGCGGCGATCCCGACCCCGACCAGCACCGTCCCCGGATCGACGCCGAGCGTCCAGGCCCAGTCGGAGAAGAAGCGCGGCCGGTTGAGCATGCGGTTGCGGTGGTCCGCGAAGGTGACCGCCGCGGCGCCGGCGACGAAGACCACCTCGAGGAGCGCGAGCGGCGGCCGCGCCAGCGAGAGGAGGCGGAGCAGGAAGATCAGGGCGAGCGCGCCGAGCCCGAAGGTGATCACCTCGGAGACCGCGAAGCTGATCCTGACGCCGAGGAGCCGCGCGACGAGGTCCGCCCCGAGCGCGCCCTCGCCGAGCTGCCACGCCACCACGAGCCCGGAGAGCGCCAGCACCAGCGCGGCCGCGAGGCGCAGCCGCCGCCGATGCGCCAGCGCCGCGAGCGCCATGCCGCAGACCGCGCCCGCCACGGAGGCGGCGATGCCCGGCACGCCCGAGAGCGGCAAGAGGTAGAGCGCGAGGGCGGCCGCGTAGAGGAGCGCCTTGACGCCGAGCGCTGGGAGCGAGTCGCGGGGCAGCTCGAGGGGCCGGCTCACGCCGCGAGCTCCAGCGCCGAGAGCTGCGCCGGGCCGAGGAGCTCACCCGTCGGCCGGTGGAGGACGCTCACCTCCAGGCCGCGCGCGCTGAGGCGGCGCACCACCTCGGCGAGCGAGCGGCGCGCCCGCGTGGCGTCCCCGCCCTCGGCGAAGAGCCAGCGCCGCCAGCGCGCGGTGGCGGGCCCGCGCGGCTCGGCGTCGATCGCGGTGACCGCGCGCGCGCCGGGCGCCAGCGTGAGGCAGCGCTCGACGCGCTCCAGCCAGGGCCCTGCCTGCGGCGGCACGAAGAGGACGCAGCTCTTGCGCCGGTTCTCCTCGAGGCGGGCGAGGAAGCGGTGCAGCCCCTCGCCGGCCGCGTCGCGGTGCGACGCCGAGCGCACCACCTGCAGCAGCGCCTCGCCCGGGTCCGCGGTGGGTTCGAGCGCGCCGTCGGCGGCGAAGAGAAAGTCGCTGCCGAGCAGCCCCTCCTCGACGAAGTGCCGCGCCGCCGAGGCGCAGGGCTCGTCGGCGGGGCCGGCGACGAAGTAGGCGGCCGCGCTGGGCAGCGGGGTGATGGCGCGCTCGGGGGTGCGCACGAGGAGCTTGCGGGTGCGCGCGAAGGCCTTCCACAGCACGTGGCGGAGCGGGTCGCCGTAGGCGTAGCGCCGCATCTCGATCAGCTCGCCCTCGGCGGGGCCGCTCGGCCAGGAGAGCGCGTCGCCGCCGAGGAAGCGGCGGGTCACGTGCGCGGTGATGCGGGCGCGCACGGGGATCACGCGGAGGTGCGCGGCGCTGGCGCGGGCGGGGCCCAGGCGGGCGAAGCCGAAGAGGTCGCTGACGACGAGGCGCCGCACGACGCGGCTCACCTCGCCGCGCTCGAGGGGGCGGATCAGCTCCTCGCAGCCGCCGCCTCCTCGTCGGAGGAGGCTGACCTCCACCTCGCCGGGCTCCTCCCAGAGGACGCGGAGCTGGAGCAGCGGCCAGCGCGCGAGGCAGGGCAGGCGCAGGCCGGTGCCCGCGGTGAGGCCGGTCTCCAGCTCCAGGTCGGCGGCCGGGGCCTGGCGCAGGCGCAGCCAGACCAGCAGTCCGAGGAGCAGCACGCCGGCGAGCGCCAGCGCCACCACGAGGAGCGCGAGGAGCCCGGCGGCGAAGAGGACGAGGTCGTACTTCTCGCGGCCAACGCGCGCGACCAGCCAGTAGCCGAGCGCCGCCACCACCGCGCCGAGCGGGGTGAGCGGCACCAGGTAGCGCGCCCGCCAGACCCGGACCGCCGCCCGACGGAGCGCTCGCAGCACAGTACGCATCAGGTGGGAGATTGTGGACCGCAGCCGGGCCGCGGGCAAGAGCACCCGGGCCGGAGCGAGCGCGATGATTCCCACCAGGGGCCCTGCGCTCGATGCGAGAGCACCTCGCTCCGGTACACACGAGCGACTCCGTGCACGGGGCGCTCCGGCGTCGGGCACCCTGTACTTCAGCCCGGTCGCGGGTCGGTCGCAGTCCCGCTGAAGGAACGAGCGCGGCTCGGCTCGCGCAGCTGCCTCGGGCGAGCTCAGTCGGCCTTGGTCTTGAAGTTCTTGCCGAGCCAGCCCTTGGCCAGGATGAGGAGGATGGTGGAGGAGATGGCGATGAGGCCGTAGAGCAGCCACATCCACTCGGTGCGCAGCGCCATCGAGCCGAGCATCGCGCCGCCGCCGCCGCCGCTCGCCCAGCCTCCGGTGGCGTTGACCGCGCTCTCGAGCCCGAGCGCAGCGCCGCCGCCGACCGCCGCGGTGATCCCCGCGACCGCCGCGGGCGTCGCGTCGGGCCCGATCCCGAGGCCGGGCGGCTTCGGACACCAGCGGGAGAGCACGAACCCCGAGTAGGTCCCGGTGATGAACTTGGTCATGAACCAGGGGATCTGGGCGACGCCGATGTACTCGCCGGTGCGGCCCTCGGGCGCGATCTCGGCGGCGTACTGCAGAAAGCGGGGCTGCCACATCGCCTCGCCGACGGTCATCGCCACCAGGTAGGCGCCGAGCGTGTAGACGTTGGGGCCGAGCGCGAGGAAGAAGGCCGGGATCGCCATCACCGCGGTCCCGGCGATCATCATGTTGTAGACCTTCGCGCGCCGCGAGAGCGCGGCGACGAGCGGGGCCAGGATGAAGATGAGGAGCGGGTTGAAGTTGGTCGCGATCTCGAACTTGGCGCCGATCCAGGTGCCGGCGTAGGCGCGCTCCACGTAGGGCGGCAAGGTCAGCCAGTTGTGCGCGAAGAGCGTCTGCACCGGGATGAGGACGAAGATGAAGTAGGCGAACTTGCCGTTGGCGAGCGGGTGCTTCTTCAGCCAGCGCCAGAACCCACCCCCCGTCCCGCGCTCGACCCCATCCTGGTGCTTCGCCTGCTCGGCGGCGTTCTTCTCGGCGGCGCTCTGCTGCGGTTGCGCCGGCGTCGCCACCTCCGGCGCGGCGGCCCGCGCCGCGGCGACCGCGCGCGCCAGCGTGCGTCGGCTCAGGATGAGCACGGTGATCAGGAGCGTGCAGGCCGTGATGCCGGTGTAGACCCAGAAGGCCCCGACCATCCCGATCCGCTCGCGGATGGCGAAGAAGAAGGTGGGCAGCCAGCCGCCGAGGTTCATCACCGCGTAGAGCATGGCGTAGGCCATGTCCTTCGTCTTCTCGGTGGTCACCTGCCGCGTCGCCGAGTAGACGCAGGGCATGTACATGCCGTAGCCGAGGACGACGATCAGCAGCGCGACGGCCGAGGCGTAGTGGAGCGGCGAGCCAACGCCGCCGGCGAGCTTCATCGTCGGCGCGCCGGCGAGGACGAGCCGACCGACGAGCATGAGCGCGATGGAGACGAAGAGCGCCTTGCGCACCCCCCAGCGGTCAGAGAGCCCTCCGAAGACGAGCTGTGAGACCGTGATGCCGCCCGTGAAGAGCATCAGCATCAGGCCGGCCCAGACATCGCCGAGGCCCGCCTCGCCGGAGAAGTAGATCTGCAGGTAGCCGACGATCCCGAAGTACGCCAGCCCCTCGAGGAAGTAGGAGATGTTGATGCCCCAGAGGGCGCGAGGCGCGCGGGCCAGGTCGATGAACGGCTGCACCATCTCGCGGAGCGGCCCCTGCGGCGGCGGATCCGACGCCGGGGTCTTGGCTTCGGCGGTCTGCTTCTCGTCGCTCATGCGGGCATCTAACCCACTGGGGCCCGCGCACGTCAATAGCGCTCTCCCCGGTGCACCCGCTCCGCGCTAGTATCGGGCCGCGTCGGACCGCGAACGAAAGGAGCTCCGCGCCATGGCCTGTCAGCGCTCGCGCTCGATCCTCGCCGCCGCCCTCGTCTCCGCCCTCGCCCTCGCCCTCGCCGGGGCCGCGGGCGCGGCGCCGTCACCGCCCCCCGCACCTGCCCCCGAGGCCAGCCAGGCCGCACGCCCCCTCGACCCCCTCCTCGCCGTCCGGCTGATCGAGGTGCGCGAGCTCGCCCTGCGGCAGGGCGAGCGCTACGGCGCGCGCCACCCGGTCCTCAGCGCGACGCTGGCGAGGCTGCGACTCCTCGAGGAGGCGGCCGCCAAGGCTCCGCCGCCGACCGGCGAGCCCTCGCTCGAGCTCCGCGCCCGCGTGCTGCAAGCGCGAGCGGCGCTGCGGGCTCGCGCGGCGGGGGCCACGCGCGAGCACCAGCGCCTGGCCGCGAGCCTCGGACCCGCGCACCCGCGCCTGCGCGCGGCCGCGGAGCTGAGACGGCGCTACCAGGAGCTGGTCGAGGCGCTCGACCGCCAGCTGCCCGCCTCGCTCCGCGAGGCCGTCTCGCTCTGCTCCCTCGCCGAGCGCCTCGCCGAGCGCCCCGTCGTGGAGGGGAGGCTGCGCTTCCTGCGCTTGCGCTACGCGGAGAGCCACCCGCGCGTCAGCGAGCTCGCCGCCCGCCTCACCGCGCTCCCGACCTCCGCCGGTGCGGCGGTCGCCTGCGACGAGCGCCGCCGCGCAGCCCTCCTCCTGCACGATCGTCTGCTCGCCGGCGAGCCCCCGCTCGAGGAGGGCGAGCGCGACTTCGCGCTCGACGCGCTGGTCGCGCACCTGGCGCGTGAGCTGGTCTGCCCCGCCGCGGCCCCCGCGCAGCCCGCGCGGCGACGGGCGCGCTGAGTCGCTCGCGACTCAGGCCTGTCACACTCGGCGCCTCCCGGTCGCGCTTGCACGACCGCGACTCCGAAGGCGATCGTCCTCGGCACCGTGCTTGCTTCTCTCGCGGATACCCAACCGAGAGGAGCTCCGCATGTCCCGTCCGCTCAGAGTTGTTGGTCGCGGCAGCTACCCGCCACCGCCCAAGGTGCAAGGCGCCGCTCCACTCGCCCCCGCCGCCCCCGCCGCCCGCACCGCCCGTCGCTGGTGCGTCCTCGCTCCGCTCCTCGCCGGCCTGGCGGGCTGCGGCGCGGAGAGCACCGAGGGCGGCGGCGGCGAGGCCGCCGGTGTCGAGCTCGCCAGGGAGGTCGCCAGCGTCACCACCACCATCACCACCGCCACCACCAACTACCTGAACCAGGTCCTCGACGAGACCGCCGTCCACGCCTTCTTCGGGGTCGGCGCGAGCCAGGCGATCACGCAGCCCATCGTGGCCTCGCTGCTGACGGGCATGGGCATCACCGCCAGCGACGCGCAGCTGACGATGACGCCCAAGGTCGTGCCGACCGTCGAGCGGAAGAGCGGCCTCGCCGCCGAGTACCTCAAGTACTCGGTCTACTACTTCGGACAGCAGCTGGGCACCCAGGCCCAGGTGCAGCAGCGCCTCACCGCGCAGGGCGGCCTGACCGCCCGCCAGTACCTCCCCTACGCGCGGATCGGCTTCGGCGCCGGCCCCTGCTCGACGCGCGTCGGCACCAGCACCTGCCCCGTCACCGTCTCCGACCTGCAGACGTCGCTGCTGAAGGGGCTCGATATGATCTGGAACCTCCGCTACCCCTCGAGCGGCGACAACAAGTGGAACAACACCTTCGCCCTGCACCGGGAGGACCTCGCCTATCGCCTGGTCTTCGACGCGATCGCGCGGAGCTTCGGGCACCAGGCGCACAACCCGCTCAGGGACCTCGCGCTCGACACCAGCGACCCCGCCTCGAAGGACTGCGCCCTGCTGACCAGCATGCTGGCGAACGGGAGGACCTTCGAGAGCTTCCTCCGCACCCGGACCGGCATGCCCGGCTCGCTCAGCCACGCGACCGGTCGCTTCCTCGACGGCGTGACCGAGGCGGCCGTCAACACCTATACCGGCAAGCTCACCACCTACCGCTACGGGCTCTTCAACTTCCTCGGCGGCCTCAACTGCTCGCGGCTCGACCCCCACGACACCTGCTACGTCGGCGAGCCGCTGCTGCCGCCCTACCTCCTCGCGGCCAGGGGGGTCACCCCGTCGCGCGAGGACGGCCAGTACAGCTGGACCTGCAGCCAGATCGCCGGGCTCATCGACACGCTGGTCTCGAACCCCTACGCGAGCCCCTACGAGGTCCTCCGCACGCCCACCGACTTCCAGTTCGACCCCGCCCGCTACCCCCTGGCCGGCAAGCCGACCGCGCTCACCGCCGAGGACGTGCTGATGTTCTACGTGGCGATCGCCAACGCGCACGTGAACCAGCCGGGCGCGCCCTTCGCCGACAACCTGCCGGTGGCGGACCTCGACGCGCTGGCGGCCGAGGGCGTGATGAACCCCGAGTTCGAGTTCCAGTACTACACCTTCACCATGGTCTTCTCGTACTTCCTGCGCTGACCCTGGCGCGGCCTCCGAGCCCCGCTACACTGAGCTCATTGTGCTTCGGGCTCTTGTGAAAGGTGGCCACTTAATCCTCGATGAACCGACCTCGCTCCCCGAGGGCACGGTGCTCGACCTCGTCGTCGATGACGAGGGAGACGACCTCGACGACGAGGAGCGTGCCGCGCTCCACGCCAACCTCGCTGCGGCCTGGGAGTCGGTGCCGCAGGGGCGTGTGCGGCCCGCCGGTGACATCCTGAAGGAGCTTCGCTCCCGCTGATGCCCATCCCGGTCGTCACCTCACCCGAGGCTGATGAGGACATCCCGGGGGCCCGCGCTCAGTGCTTCCCGTCCGGGTTCTTCCAGTCGAGGGGCCCGGTGGCGAAGCGGCGCTGCAGGCGCGAGAGCACGAGCCCCCAGGCGCGCTCGAAGTAGGTGTAGATCTGGTAGCCCTCGGTGCCCGGCTTGAAGCCGAGGTGGGTGAGGGTGACGCGCGTGCCCTGCGGCCCGCCGAGCTGCTCGAGCTGCACCACCACGAACATGCCCCGCTCGGCGCGCGCCCGCGGGAACTGCGGCGGCGCGTTCCAGGTGAAGGAGAGCATCCGCTCGGGCAGGTAGGAGAGCACGCGCTGTCCCTCGGAGCCGCGCTTGCCCGCCGGCTGCTCCGGATCGAAGTAGAGCTCGTAGGCGCCGTCGAGACGGAGCTCGATCTTCGCGCTCGGCGCGAAGAAGGTGGCCGCGCCCTCGACGGTGGTGAAGGCGCGCCAGACCGCCGCCGCCGGCGCCGCGACGATGACCTTCTTCTCCAGCACCTGGCGCGGGCTCTGGGCGCGGGCGGAGGCAGCGGCAGCGACGATGGCGAGGGGGAGCACGAGCAGCGCGAGGGGGCGCATGGTCAGCCTCGCTTCCCGGCCCCGGCCAGGCCGAGCCGCTCGCCGCGCTCGAGGAGCGCGCGCAGGCGCGTGTCGAGGAGGTCCTGCCAGCCCGCCGTGTAGGCGGCCCGACGCTCCTCGCTGATCTCGCCGGCGGCGAGGTGCGTGAGCTGCAGCCGCGTGCAGGTGCTGGTCGCGGCCGCTCCGCCCGACCGCCCCACCTGGGCGGCGCCGCTGCTGCCCTTCGCCTCCAGCCTGAGCGTGATCACGCTGTGGCAGAGGCCGTCCATCCCGAAGGGGCCGGCGAGCCTGAGCTGGCGGTCGCGCTCGAGGCCGATCACCTCCGCGTAGAGGTGCCCCTCGCCGTCGCCCCAGTCCTCGAGGAAGCGGCCGCCGAGGCGCGGCTCGAGCACCAGCGCGCGCGCCCGCTCCGAGTGGAGGTAGGGGTGGCCCCACCAGGACGAGACGTCGCGGGTGAGCGCCTGGAAGACCGCCGCCGGAGTCGCGGCGAGGGTCAGGTCCTGCTCGATCCTCATGCTGCCCAGCTCGAGGGCGTCCTTGCTCATCGGCATCGCTTCTCCTCCTTCCGGCTGCTCGACGTGCCGCTGCAGGCGCAGCAGCGCGTCGGCCCAGCGCGCCTCGTACGGGCGCAGCCAGCGTTCGTGAACCCGCCGCAGCGGGACCAGGTTCAGGTGGTTCCAGCGCTCGCGCCCGCGCCGGCGGTAGGCGAGCAGCTCGGCGCGCTCGAGCACCCCGAGGTGCTTCATCACGGCGAAGCGCGAGAGCGGCTCGAGCGCCGCGCAGAGCTCGCCGGTGGTGCGCGCCCGCTCGTGGAGGAGATCGAGGATCCGCCGGCGGGTCGGATCCGCGAGCGCCTTGAAGGCGGGGTCGAGGGCGTCGTGGCGAGGTCTCTGCGCGGCCATCAAATGTTACCTTTTGGTCACATAACAAGCCGGGCCCACCCGGTCAACAGAAACTTGACTCTCTCGTAAGAACCCGACTCGCGGAGCGACGATGTTGGGCGCCGGATGTGGTGTTTCGACGGGGAAGTTGAAGGTGATACGACCGGCGCAGTGGTGGCTGTGGTGACGACAGCGGTTGAT
>JAKLHH010000439.1 GCA_022710245.1 Myxococcota bacterium | reverse complement strand
TGGCGAGGCCGAAGTCGAGCACGCGGAGGCGTCCGTCCCTGGGGATGATCACGTTCTCGGGCTTCAGGTCGCGGTGCAGGACGCCGTTGCGGTGCGCCTCCTTCAGCGCCTCGGCGATGGCGAGCCCCATGCGCAGCGCCTCGGCCATCCCCAGGCGGTCCTCGTCCATGCGCTCGCGGAGCGTCTGCCCCTCGAGGTACTCGAGCGCGACGTAGGGCTTCCCGTGGTCCTCGCCGACCGCGTAGATGGTGACGATGTGCGGGTGGTTGAAGACCGCGGTCGTCCGCGCCTCGAAGAGGAAGCGCTCCATCGCCTCCTGCGAGCCGAGGCTCTCGGGGTGGACGACCTTCAGCACCACCTTGCGCCCGAGCTTGAGGTCGCGGGCCAGGTAGACCTCGGACATCCCGCCCCGGCCGAGGAAGCGGATGACCTTGAAGCAGTCGACGACCTTGCCCGGGTAGAGGAGCGAGCCGAGCTCCTGGGTGGTCGCTTCGAGGCCGGCTTGCGCTTCGGACATCGAGGCTACGACGGTAACATGATCGGTGAGGGGGCGGTACTCCTCGCCACCCTCACGCCATCGGCGCCCGGTCACGTCCTGTCTGTGAAGCCGCGTTCACGCCCCGCGGCAACCGCGCAGGGTGTAAACTGAAAAGGCTGGCGTGCGGCTTGCTTCGTCTCCGGGCATCAACGCGGAGGCCCTTCGATGACTCGAGCTGTCCTCTTCTTCTCCTGCCTCCTCGCCCTCCCCAGCAGCGCCCTCGCCGATCGTCTCCACGAAGCGCTGCAGGACGACGGTCTCCCGCAGCTGGAGGAGGTCGCGGAGCCAAGCTGCCCGCTGGCCCGACCCGCGACGCTCCGCACCTACCACCTCGAGAAGGTGCTGCGCCGCGTCTGCTACCGCCGCTACTGCATCATCGTCGAGCAGCTCCGGCAGGTGCCCGACGCCGACGCCGACATCGACGCTCAGGACGGCACGCCCGCCATCTCCCGCGAGGCCGCCGCCCGCGCTGCCGCCGCCCGCGCCGCCGCCCGGCCCGCGCCCGTGCGCGCCGCGCCGGTCCACGTCAACCCGCCCGGCACGCCCGCCGTGGTGGTCACCTCGACCTGCGGCTCCCGCGATGAGGACCAGGCCCTCCGTCTGCTCAACAGCTACCGCGCCAGCCTCGGGCTCTCGGCGCTCACCTGCGACCTGGTCGCGCTGCGGACCGCGCGCGCCCACAGCCAGGACATGTGCTCGCGAGGCTACTTCGCGCACCAGTCGCCCGAGGGCACCGCGCCCTGGGACCGCCTGCGCTCCGCGGGCGCCCGCTTCACCCAGGCCGGCGAGAACATCGGCATGGGCTACAGCACGGCGAGCGAGGTGCACCAGGGCTGGCTCGCGAGCCCCGGGCACAAGCAGAACATGGAGCGCGCGACCTGGACCCGCGCTGCCGTCGGCCTCGTCAACTGTGGCGGCGTCGGCTACTGGACGCAGCTCTTCGCTCGCTGATCCGGCTCGCCGCCAGAGGCTCCGGCGCTGAGCTCGACCCGAGCGCTCAGCCCGGGTATCTGCCGACGATGTAGTCGGTGAGGTGTCGGATCTCGACCTCGGCCTCCCGCACCTTCGCCTTCACCACGTCGCCGATGGAGATGATCCCCACCAGCTGACCCTGGCTGATGACTGGCAGGTGGCGGATGCGCTTCTCGGTCATCAGCGCCATCACGTAGTCGACGCGGTCGTCGGGCAGTCCGATGATGACGTCCTCGGTCATCACGTCGGCGACGCGGCGCTCGCTCAGCCGGTCGAAGCTGCGGGCGTTCTCGCGCAGGATGTCTCGCTCGGTGATCATCCCGACCACTCGCCCCTCGCCGTCGGAGACGACCAGCGAGCCGACGCCGTTGTCGACGAGCGCGCGGATCGCCTCGAGCAGGCTGCTCTCGGGGCGGATGCGGATGACGCGGGGCCCCTTGCTGCGCAGGACCTCAGCGATGGTCATGGCTCCTCCTACCCCCCGGCCCCGCCCCCGCGCCGCCCGATCTAGAGGCGACGCGGAGAGCAGAGGCGCTTCTTCTTGCGCGCGGCTCGCCCGCAGCGGGTGCAGATGAACCGCGCGTCCCCGACCAGTTCCACCAGCTCCTTGTAGCCACCATCGGCGAGCAGAGAGCAGAGGTGCTGTGCGTGACCCTTGTCCTTCGGCATTCCGAGTATCCTTCGCTGGTCTCGACGCGGGAGCTCCACGCTCCCGCGCGCCGTCCCTAAGCCTGGTTCGCACCTCGGGGGCTGTCAAATCGCGAGCTTCAAAACGGTTGCCAAGGCCGGGGCGCTCTGACACGATTCCGGACCATGTTTGGACCACACCTGCTGAACCTGGACCTGGAAAAAGAGGCGGCCCGCATCACCGACTGGATCGTCCGCACGGTGGCGAGCTTCAAGCGCAAGGGGCTCGTCGTCGGCGTCAGCGGCGGCATCGACAGCTCCACCTGCATCGCGCTGGCGGCGCGGGCGCTCGGCCCCGAGCGCGTGATCGGGCTGCTGATGCCCGAGCGCGACTCGAGCGGGCGCTCGATCGAGATCGGCCGCATGGTCTGCGACGCGGTCGGCGTGAAGTACGAGGTCGAGGACCTCACCGGGATCCTTGAGGGCGCCGGCTGCTACCGCCGCCGCGACGAGGCGATCCGCTCGGTCTTCCCGGAGTACGACGACACCTACAAGCAGAAGATCGTCATCCCGCCCTTCGAGGGCAGCGATCGCATCACCTTCTTCAGCGTCGTCATCCAGTCGCCCTCGGGCGAGACGAAGAAGGCGCGGCTGCCGCTCAAGGCCTACCTGCAGGTGGTGGCCTCGACGAACTTCAAGCAGCGCACGCGCGCGATGATGGAGTACTACCACGCGGACCGGCTGAACTACGCGGTGGTGGGCACGCCGAACCGGCTCGAGTACGACCAGGGCTTCTTCGTCAAGGGCGGCGACGGGCTCGCCGACCTGAAGCCGATCGCGCACCTCTACAAGTCGCAGGTCTACGCGATGGCGCGCTTCCTCAAGCTGCCGGACAAGGTCTGCAACTCGACCCCGACCACGGACACCTACAGCCTCGAGCAGGGGCAGGACGAGTTCTACTTCGCGCTGCCCTACGACAAGATGGACCTGCTCCTCTACGCGTACAACCACCAGGTCCCGGCGGCCGAGGCGGCCGCGAGCATGGGGATGACGGCGGAGCAGGTGGGCTGGGTCTATCGCGATATCCAGACCAAGCGCCGCACCACCCGCTACCTCCACCTGCCGCCGACGCTGATCGAGGAGCTCGGCGGGGTGGGCACCCACCTCGCGGCGGAGTAGCGCGCACCTTCGCCAGATTCGAGGTGGAGCTCGCGTGGTCTACCGAGAGGCTCGCCGTGGTCCGAGCAGCGGTGACAGTCGCCTGCCTTCTCGGCGCGCTCGCCCTCGGCGGCTGCGCGCGCTACCTCGGCGCGGCGACCGAGGCGCCGGTGATCGGCCAGGCCCCGTCGCTCTCGCTGGTGGTGGCGGTGAGCAACGACAGGGCGACGACGCCTCCCAGCCTCTCTGATCTGCGGGTCGTGGCGGGCAGCCCGATCGTCATCAAGTGGCGCGCGACCGACGACGCGCCCCTCCCCGACGGTCCGATCGACCTCGAGGTGACCCGGGACGGGACGAGCTTCTCGCCCGTCGCCAGCGCCGTACCGAACGCCGCCGGATCGGGCTGCACCGTCGACGCCTCGCGCACCGGCTGCTACCGCTGGGTCGCCCCGGGCGGCTACGTCAAGCTCCGGGTCACCCTCCGCGACGCGGACGGAAACCGCGTCCGCGTGGTGAGCCCGCCGCTCAACGCGTCGCCGCCCCTGGTCAGCGCGGTGGTGGCGGCCAGCGTGGACCAGCCGCCCGTGCCGCTCGGCGCCACGGACGTCACGGTCGCGGCAGGGGGCACGGTCTTCATCAAGTGGCGGGCGAGCGACGATCTCCCGCTGCCGGCGGCCCCCGTCAGCCTCTCCTACACCACCGACGAGAAGCGCTTCCTGCCCATCGCCACGGGCCTCGCCAACGCGGCGGCGACCGGCTGCACGCTCTCCGGGAGCCAGACCGGCTGCGCGGTGTGGAAGGGCGGCGCGCCGTCGGGGTACTTCCGGGTGCGCGTCGCGGTGCAGGACGTGGACGGGATGATCAACGCGGCCAGCTCGCTCCCCTTCAACGTCTCGCCGCCGCTTCGCTTCCTCGCCGGCAACACGGACCCGGGGACCGACGTCAGCGCGCTCGCCGGGGTCTTCCTCAGCGACACCAGCGATGGCGCCACCCCGGACGCCGCCGAGCTGGTCGTCCTGCCGAGCGGGGTCGTCTACTTCCGCGACCTCGCCCGCGGCGTCCTCAAGATCGACCCGGC
This sequence comes from Myxococcota bacterium, assembly GCA_022710245.1. Next base: position 2,186 of record JAKLHH010000439.1, on the reverse strand, counting down.
GGACGGCGTGGTGCGCGTGCTGGTCCCCTACGCCGCGGACTCCACCGGCGACGGCGGGCCCGCCGCGCAGGCCACGGTGCGCGCGGTCTACCGCATGGCCCTCGACCACCAGGGCCGCGTGCTGCTCCACGACCGCGACCGTATCCGCCGCATCGACGCCACGAAGACGCCCGAGACGATCGAGACGGTGGTGGGCGGCGGCACGCGCACCGACGACGGCGCCGGCCCGCTCGAGGTGCAGATCGACCTCGGGGACATCTGGCTGCGCCCGGCGAAGGCGCTGGTGCTCTTCGCGCTGCCGAACGGCGACCTCTACTTCCAGTCCGACAGCGTGCAGCAGAGCGGCAAGCAGGGCGCGAGGATCCGCCGGCTGCGGGCCGCGACCGGCAAGGTGGAGAGCCTCCGCGTCACGGGGCAGGGGGATGGGTTCTCCGCCACCCAGGCCCTGGACGAGTGCGCGCTCCAGCACCTGGGCGTCGTCTACGACCCCGCGAGCTCGCAGCTGCAGGCGATGGTCGCCGAGCTCCTCCACAACGACGAGAACACGCCCCTCTGCCCGGGAGTGTGGGAGTACGGCTGGGCGCGGCTCGCACCGGCCACGGGCGCCGCGCAGGGACCGCACCCCGACGAGCCCGGCCACGCGGCCTGGGGCGGCAACGTGCCGATCCAGGGGCTCGACGGCAAGCTCTACCTGGTCGCGCGCGTGGAGAACCGCGTCTTCCGCTTCGACCCGGCGGGCAACCAGTGGACCCCGGTGCTGGGGAGCGGCACCAAGGGCACCTGCGCCGACGGGACGAGCGCGCTCGCCTGCGACGTCGACCTCGTCGACCTCTTCGTCGACGCGGGCGGGCGGATGACCTTCCTCGACCGCGGTCAGATCCGCACCGTCGACGGCGCCGGCAAGGTGAGCACGGTGATGGGGCAGGCGCTCCACTTCGGCGACGGCGGCGACGCCCTCGCCGCGCGCTTCGGGCGCATCACCAGCGTCGGGCTCTGGAGCGCGGGCGGCAAGGACCACCTGGTGCTCCTCGACGCGCTCGCGCTCAGGATCCGGGAGCTCGAGCCCGGCGGGACCATCCAGACCCTCGCTGGCAACGGCGCCAGCGCCGGCCTCGAGCTCTCCGTCCCCGCCGCCGCCCAGGGGCTGTATCTCGCCCCCGACGCGCCCAGCGACCACCTGGAGCTCGACGGGGCGACCGGCGACATCTTCTTCGGCGCGGAGGGCGCGCTGGTGCGGCTGGTGCGGAGCAGCGGGCTCTGGTCCGTGCTCGTCGGGGGCGGGGGCTGGGACTACTTCGACTTCAAGGCGAACGGTCGCCCGGGCGCCGAGATCAGCGTCGATGGCTACACGCCGCAGCCGCTCGGCCGCGACGGGAGCGGGCTCCTCGTCTGCCTGAACCAGTGGTCCACGCCCTGCCGCTCGGCCACCAACATCATGGCGAACCACTACGCGCTCTCCGACGGCACGCAGGCCCACCTCGCGGGCGTCCCGGGCTGCCCGGTGGGGGAGCTGTGCAAGGACGGGACTCCCACGGCGAGCTGCCGGCTGCCGGACTGCGGTCGCCTGCACCCCGCGCTCCGTGACGCAGCCACCGATCGCTGGCTGCTGCTCGACGACTGGACCTCCACGGTCCGTACGCTGAAGGCGGGCGGGAGCGTGGGGACGCTCGCCGAGCTGCCCGGCCCCGTCTCCGCGTTCACCTACGACGAGAGCCGGGGCCTCCTCTACTACTGCGACGGGGAGCGCCTCCACCGCTACGACGTGGCCGCCGCCAAGGACACCGCGCTCGCCTGGCCAGTGCCGGGGATGGCCTGCGCGTGGCGGACGCTGATCTACAGCGAGAGCCGCAAGAGCCTCATCTTCGCGTACACGCAGAGCGGGGTCTACGGGGTGGCGGAGTACGCGGTGCCGTGAGCGCGCTGGTCAGCGCGCGAAGATCGGATCGATCGGCAGCTCGAGCTCGAAGAGGCCGGAGCTCACGCGCTCGCCAGGGCCGAAGTGGCCACGGAGGGTGTAGCCCTCGTCCCCTAGCGTGAGCACCTCCACCGAGTGGGCGTCAGGGTCGACCAGCCAGTACTCGGCGACGCCGCGCGAGGCGTAGAGCTTCTGCTTCTGAGTGCGGTCGGTGCTGGCGGTGCGGGGCGAGAGGATCTCGATGATCAGGTCCGGCGCACCCTCGACGCCG
>JAKLHH010000438.1 GCA_022710245.1 Myxococcota bacterium | reverse complement strand
CGACGGAGAGCCCGGGGACGCGCTCGCGCGGAGGCGCCGGGCGCGCCTCGGGGATCTGCGCGAGCACCTCGCCGGGCTGCTCGCCCTCGAAGGGGAACGCGCCCGTGAGCAGCACGTAGAGCGTCACGCCGACCGCGAAGAGATCCGCGCTGCTGTCCGCGGGTTCTCCTCGCAGCACCTCGGGGGCGAGATACGGGACCTTGCCCTTGAGCGTGCCCTTGCGCGTCGCGCTGATCAGCGTGCGCGCCTTGGCCAGACCGAAGTCGACGAGCTTCACCCCGCCCGCGTAGGTGAGCAGGATGTTCTCCAGCGAGACGTCGCGGTGGACGACGCCGAGCGGCTGGCCGCCGGGATCCGCGAGCCCGTGGGCGTGCTCGAGCGCGCCGCAGACCTCGGCGACGATCCTCAGCGCGTGCCCGACTGGCACCCGCCGCCCAGCCGCCGCCAGGCGCCCGGCGATCCGCTGCAGGCTGACGCCGTCGAGGTACTCCATCGCCAGGTAGTGGAGCCCGTCCTCGACGCCGAAGTCGTAGACGTGGACGATCGCGGGGTGGTTCAGCAGCGCGGCCAGGCGCGCCTCGTTGCGGAACATCTGCAGGAAGCGCTCGTCCTCCGCCAGCTGCGGCAGGATCACCTTGAGCGCGAGCAGCCGGCTGAAGCCCGAGGGCCCGTCATGGCGGGCCAGGTAGAGCTCCGCCATCCCGCCCGTCGCGAGATGCGCGAGCACCTTGTACCCACCGAGTCGCCGTCCGTCGAGGCTCTCCACCGGGCGATTATCCAGCACCCGCGGGCCGCGAGACAACCTCGCCTGCGCCGGCCGCGAGCCCCGTCGCCTGCAGCGCGGCGACGAGGTCCCGCGGGAGCCTCGCCTCCGCCGCGAGCCCCAGCGCGGGGAGCGCCAGCGACGCCGCGTGGAGGGCGGGGCGCCTGAGGCCGAGCCGGGCCGCGGCGCGGGCCGCGCGATCGCCGCCGCCGTAGAGGGTGTCGCCGCAGATCGGGTGTCCGAGCCAGGCGAGGTGCACGCGGATCTGGTGCGTGCGGCCGCTCTCCGGCCGCGCCTCGACGAGCGCGTGCCCGGCACCGCGAGCGAGCACGCGGAGCCCGGTGCAGGCCGGCTGTCCGTCCTCGCGCACCGCGCGGGCCTTGCGCCCCGGCCGCCGGCGCCCGAGCCGCGCCTCGACGCGACGCTCCTCCCAGCCTGGCTCGCCGGTGACCAGCGCGAGGTAGCGTCGCGACACCGCGTGCCCGCGAAAGAGCTCGCAGAGGCGCGCGTGCATCGCGTCGGTCCGCGCCACCACCATCACGCCAGAGGTGCCCGCGTCGAGGCGGTGGACGATGCCGGGGCGCAGCGGCCCCTCGAGGCTGGAGAGCGGCCCGCCGAGGCCGCGGAGCGCGTTGGCGAGCGTGCCGGCCGGGTGTCCGGGCCCGGGGGTGACTGGCATCCCGCCGGGCTTGTCGACGAGGAGGAGCTGGTCCGCCGCGAGGAGCACCTCGAGCGACAGCGCCTCGCCGAGGAGCTCGGGCCGCGCCCCCGGCCCCAGCACGACCACCCGCCGGCCTGGCGCGAGGCGGGGGCTGCCCGCGAGGAGCGCGCGATCGTCGACGCGCAGGCGGCCGGCGGCGGCCAGCCCGCGCAGCTCGCGGCGGGAGATGCCGCGCACCTCGAGCAGCCGCTCCAGCCGCTGACCCGCCTCCTCCTCGCCGACGAGGAGCTCGAGGCGGAGCCAGCCCTGCGGGAGCTCGATCACGCGGGCCCCGGCCGCGCGGCCGCTGCTGCCGTCGCCGTGCTATGATCGCTCGCGTCCACGACCGAGCAGTATGGCATGATCGACCTCGGCTGCCTCGTCATCATCGCGCTCTTCGCCTACTTCGGCTGGCGCCGCGGCCTGCTGCAGGCCGTGCTCGCGCTCCTCGGCGTGGTCGCCGGCTACCTGGCTGCCTACCTGCTCTACCGCCCGCTCGGCGACCTCCTCGCCTCGCTCCTCTCGCTGCAGCCGCTCCTCGCCTACCCGCTCGGCGGCATGACCGCCTTCTTCCTCGCCCCGATCCTCGTCGGCCTCGTCTCGCTGATCCTGCGGCGACGGGCGCGGCGGCGCGGGGCGCTGCCCCCCGCGCTGCCCAGCCGCGTGGGCGGCGCGGTGGTGGGCGGGCTCTGGGGCGCTGCCTTCTCGCTGCTCATCGTCTGGGCGCTGGTGCTGGTGCAGGCGCTCTCGCCGGACCTCCCCGACGCGCGCGGCTCGCTGGCCGGGCGGCTCGCGACACCGCTCTCGGCGCGGCTCTTCTCGGCGGCCGCGCGCCAGGCGAGCGGCAGCGAGGCCCTGGCCGGCGTGGCAGGCCGCTTCGCGGGCGACCCGATCGCGGTCAGCAAGGGGCTCGGCGCCGTCCTCGATCACGAGGGGGTCCAGTCGATGCTCAAGGACCCGCGCGTCGCCCGCGCGCTGGCGAGCGGCCGGGCTGGCGCGGGCGAGAGCGCTGGCGTGCGCACGCTGGCCGGGGACCGGCGCTTCCTCGAGGCGGCGCGGGCGGCGGGCTTCGTCAGCATCCCGCCCGACGGGCTGACCCCCGAGGACGCGCGGCGCCAGGTCGCCGCCGGGCTGGCCCCGCTCGCGCGCACCGTGCAGACGCTCGCGCGCGACCCCGAGGTGCAGCGCCTCCTCGGCGACCGCGACCTGGTGGGCCGCATCGAGCGGCGGGAGCTGCTCGGGCTGATGAACGATCAGCGCTTCAACCGCCTGGCGACGATCATCCTGACGCAGCTCCGGGCCCAGAGCGGCCTGCCTGGCGTGACGCCTTCGCCCACCGGTGCGGGGAGCGCGGAGCGCACCGCCGAGCGACCGGCCACGCCGTCGCCGGCGGCTCCCGCTCCGTCGAGGCGCGTTCACCGCTGGAAGGATCGCCGCGGCGTGCAGCACTACAGCGACCAGCCACAGCCCTGAGACAGCTGTGATTCGATTCGGGGAGGCGATCATGCGGAACCCTCCATCCAGGCTTCTCCTGAGCGCGTTCGTCGTCTGCGCCGCGCTGGTCGGATGCGGCAGGCGTAGCCTGCCACCAGTGGAGATCGGCCTCCTCCTGCCGCTCAGCGGATCCCTCGCCGACGACGTTCCCGCCGCGAAGGACGCCGCCACGCTGGCCATCGAGGAGATCAACAACGCCGGGGGTGTGCTGGAGCGCGACCTCGCCATCCGCGCCGCCGACGACGGCAGCATGCCGGAGTCGACGCTCTCCGCCGCGCGGACGCTCGTCGACGCCGGGGTGGTGGCGCTCGTCGGACCCTCGGGCTCGAGCGGCGCGCTGAAGGTGGTCGGCGCCAACCTCGGGGTCCCGCTGCTCGTGACCACGCCGGCGAGCTTCACGCCGGGGCCGGCGGCGAGCCCCACGGCGAGCCCGCTGCTGCCACCGGTGGTGGCGCTCGGCGCCAGCGCCGGGGCCTACGTCAGCAACGTCGTGGACGCGAAGGCCCGCGTCGCGGTGCTCGCCATCGACGATCCGCTGGCCCGGGGGGTGGTGGCGACCTTCGTGCAGCAGATGCAGCAGTCGAACATCCTCGGCGACAGCCCGTTCACCTACCCGGAGCTCGCCGACTACACCAGCTACGACTTCGCGCTCATGGCGGAGAAGATCCTCGCCTCGCGACCCGATGTCATCTTCCTCGCCACTCACCTGCAGGACGGCACGGCCTTCCTCAAGGCGGCGGCGAAGCACCTCGGCGCCGGCTACCGGCCGCTCTTCGTCTCGCTGGGGCTACTGCGCAGCCCGGCGCTCCTCGCGCGGGTGCCGGCCGCGGCGGTCGAGCGGCTCGTCGTCGTCGATCCCTGCAACCCGGCGTGGAACGAGCGCGCGAAGACCTTCGCCAGCGCCTACCAGCGGCGCTGGGGCCGCGAGCCGGGGAACTTCAGCGACAGTGTCTACGATGCGGTCTATCTCCTGGCCTACGCCATGGTGGCCGCCGGGCGCGCGACGCGCGACGCCTTCGGCACCGCGCTCGCCACCGTCGCCTCCCCGCCCGGAGACAAGGTCGGCGTCGGAGCGTGGAGCGAGGGCACCGCGAAGCTGGCGGCGAGCGGCGACATCAATTACGAGGGCGCCTCGGGGTCCGTCGACCTGAGCGGGATGCTGTTCGGCTCCTCCTCCACCTGCCTCTGGTGGGTGCAGAACCAGCAGTTCGTCCCCCTGATGCCGACGCAGCCTGGACACGATCCCGTCCCGCCATGATTCGCGCCTCATCGCGGAGCGACCGCAGGACGCGAGCAGCGCCCCGATTACCTCGAAGACCGCCGTTCAGACACGAGCGGGGGATGCACGCCGGATCCCCGCCTGCTACGGCAACGACGACGCCCGGTCCTCCGCCTGCTCACTCTCGGCAGGCGCCTCGGCCCGCTTGTCCCCGGCCTGCGCCGCGAGCTTCGGGCACTCGATCGAAGGTGGGGCGCTGGGGTCGAGCCCGGCGGCCGCTGCTGCCCGCGCCTCGCGGCGCTTCACCACGCGCCCGTGCACGATGTGGGCGACCACCGCGACGCCGATCGCGATCAGGATCCAGTGCTCGACCCCGCGGATGGCCTTCACGGCCCGGTCGATCTGCGAGCCGAGGAAGTAGGTGACCACGATGATCGCCGGCACCGAGATGACCGCCGCGGTCCCGTCGGTGCAGATGAACTTCAGGTAGGAGACGCGGGCCCACCCGGCGAAGAGGAAGACGCCGGCCCGCATCACTGGCGTGAAGCGCGCGGTGAAGAGCATGCGCGTGCCGTACTTGCAGTAAGCCTTCTGGATCTTCTCCAGCCTGGCCGGCGGGAGGAAGTTGCGGATGCCTCGCAGCCGCATCACGGCGCCGCCGTAGCGCCGGCCGAGCCACCAGAGGGTGCTGTCCCCGATCACCACGCCCCCGAGCCCGATGGCGATCGCCGCCCAGAGCGGCAGGACGTTCAGGTAAACCACGTAGCCGGTGAAGGCGAGGACGATGTCCTCGGGGAGCGGCAGCCCGAACCCGCAGAGGAGCAGGATGAGGAAGATACCGCCGGCGATCAGCGCCGGGTGAGCGGAGGCCGCAGAGGTGAAGACTTCGAGCACCGAGAACCGACTCCTCCAACCGGGCGTTCTGACCCCGGTCGCCGCGCCGCGCGCGGACCTCGAGTGTACTCGCACCTCGGCCCTGGGGCTAGGCGGAGATCTCGAAAACTGCAGTGGGCCTGTACCGCCGCCTGGTTCATCAGACTTCCCCCCGCACCCGCTCGAGGAGCCGACGCGGCGCGTAGCGCGCGGTCTCGACGAGGAGCGGCACCACCACCTCTCCGCAGGGCAGGCACAGCGCGCAGAGATAACAGAGGAACGCGTGCAGGGTCGGGACCAGGGTATGTGAAGCGCGACGCAGCATCGAACGTCCTCCGGGCGGAGGTGGAGCAAGCGATGTGCCCGGCGCGTGGCCCATCGTTTCGAGAGCTTCCGGCCGGCGGGGACGGAGGGACACGCCCACTGTGGGCGGCGACGGCGCCGCGCGCGACCGCGCTCAGCGCGGCTCGGGCTGGCCGCGATGGACCAGCGCCAGCCCCGCCACGATGAGGACGAAGCCCACCGCCTCGCCGACGCCAGGCGTCTCTCCCAGGAGCAGCACCGCGAGCGCGGTGGCGACCACGGGCTGCGCGGTGATGTAGACCGCGGCGGTGACCGGCGAGGAGCGCTGCACGGCCCAGGTGTTCAGCAGGTAGCCGACTGCGGTGGCGCAGATCACGATGTAAGCGAGGCCGCCCCAGGTGCGCGCCGGCAGCGACGAGACGGGCAGCGCGAGGAGGGAGGGCGCGCTCAACGCGAGCACCGCGCCGCCGCCGAAGGCGAAGGCCCAGCCGATCATGGTCCGCCAGGGGAGCTCGGCGAGGAGGGGCCGCTGCAGGACGAGGAAGCAAGCGTAGCTGAGACAGTTCGCGAGGAGCAGCAGGTTGCCGATCAGCGCCTCGCCTCCGAGGACGAGCTGCGAGGGCCGCAGCATCGCCACAGCACCAGCGATGGCCAGCGCCACGCCGGCGATGCGCGAGGCGGAGACCCGCTCGACGCGCAGCAGGAGCGAGACCGCGACCGCGAAGGCGGGGATGGAGAGCTGCAGGATGGCGGCGTTCGTCGCGGTGCTTCGCTTCAGCCCCTCGATGAAGAGCACCTGGTTGGCGAAGACCCCGGTCAGGCCGAGCACCGCGAGCATCGGGAGCTGTCGACGCGCGGGGAGCCGGCGATCGCGCCACCAGCCGAGGCCGAGGAGGAGCGGCGTCGCCACCAGCGCGCGCAGCCCGGCCACGGCGAGCGGCGGCACGCGCGCGAGCACTGCCTTGGCGACGACGTGGTTCACCCCGAAGATCAGCTGCACGACCAGCAGCACGAGGTGGACGCTGAGCGGCGCGTAGGCCACGCGGGTCACTTGTCGCGCGCGATGGCGCAGAGGCGAGCGCCGGTCGCGCGCAGGTAGTCGGCGGGCGCGAGGAGGAGCTGGGTGCCGCGCACGCCCGCCGAGACCGCGACGAGCGGGTGCGCCTCGATCAGCTCCTCGACGAAGACCGGGTAGTCCTTCTTGCACGCGAGCGCGGTCACGCCGCCG
>JAKLHH010000437.1 GCA_022710245.1 Myxococcota bacterium | reverse complement strand
CCCGCCTCCCGTCGCCGGCGGAGGAGCGGGCGTCCCCGCGTCGGGGCTCGCGGGTGGGGGAGCGGCTCCGCTGTCGGGCTGGGAGGGCGCGGCGCCGCAGCCGCCGCAGGCCTTGCACTCCTTGACGCAGATCGAGTCCCACTCGTTGTTGCAGCAGTACGGGTCCTGGCCGCAGACGCACGCCTGGCAGGAGCAGCCGCCGCAGCCCGCGGCGCCCGTCGCGCACCCGCCTCCCGTCGCCGGCGGAGGAGCGGGCGTCCCCGCGTCGGGGCTCGCGGGTGGGGGAGCGGCTCCGATCACGGTCGAGCCCGGCGCCTGCCCCTGGATCCAGCTCACGTACTGGTCGACGCGCATGTCGATGCCGACCGCGCAGCTCTTGCCCTGCGTCGCCGAGTGCACTCCGGCGAGGGCGCCCGAGGCGAAGAAGCTCGGGCCTCCCGAGTCGCCGAAGCAGATGTTGCCCCCACCGGCGCTGGCGAACTTGAAGGTCAGGCCCTGGATGGTGGAGATGGCGCTGGTCGCGGTGCGCTTCAGCCCGGAGTCGCTGCCGCTGTAGCTGGTGACCCCATACCCGACGAGGACCAGCTGCTGACCGACCATCGGGGCGGCGCCGAGCAGCGGCGAGGGCGGCGCGGTGATGGTCTGAGAGCCGAAGATGACCACCGCCACGTCGTCCACGCCCGGTGTCCCGGTCCACCCCGGGTGGTAGACCCACGAGGTCGCCGCGGCGGTGCTGGCGCCCCCGAAGACGGCTCCATCCGCCTTCCCCGTGATGCTCCCTGCGCCCTCCACGCAGTGCGCGGCCGTGAGCACCGCGTGGTCGCTGATGACCGTCCCGGTGCAGAGCCAGCTGCCCTCGCTGTCCTTCCCGAGCAGCATGACCACCGACGGAAACCCGCTGGTCGGCGCGCCGTTCACGATGTTCGGGAGACGGCCTCCGTCGAGGCCGGAGCCCTGTCCCGGATCGGAGAGCTGACCGGTGCAGGCAGAGAGGACCAGGCAGACCAGCACGGCTCGTCGCATCGTCACCTCCGTTTGGAGGAGGTCTCTGCAACCGTCGGTCCAGTGGGCCCGCGTTGCGCCTCACGCGCTTGGCCGCTCCACCCGCTCACGCCTGGCCAGCGCTCGCCATCGGCCGGCAAGGCCTTGCCGCCCTTGCCGCCTGCCGGCCGAGCAGGGCGGTCGGGCTGATCTCGTGCAGGAGGCCGGGTGTTCAGAGCCTTGCCTTGGGAGCGGAGCCACCCCATGCCGCCCCGGCGATGATGGTCTCGCCAAGCCCGCCGGTGCCGAGGTGCTTGAGCAGAACGTAGGGCTCCCAGGAAGAGGGGTTGCTGCTGGTCATTTGGCGCTGACGCTCTGCGAGGTCCGCATCAGGTAGCCCATCGCCGCCATCCGTTTCAGCGCCTGGTACTGCGCGCTCCTTCCGGAGCTCTTCTTGGACCCGCTGTAGGGCTGCTGGTAGTAGTTCGGGCCGTGGCTTGCAAGCTCGCGCCGCGCGATCGTCTCCCCGGCGTTGTAGTAGATCGTGCCCCAGAAGAACTGGCCGTCGGCTCCGAGCCGCGAGAACTCGGGGATCTCCTTCGAGGCCTTGGCCATCCCCTCGGCCAGCATGGCGATCATGCCAGGTGGCGCGAAGAATGGATGCAGGCGCGCTTCTTTGCGTGATGTGTAGCAGACGCCGTCCCGGCACGGTCCCGCTTCGGTGGCGAGCTGGCCAAGCATCGCGTGGTCGTGGCAAGCTGTTGCCCTGGTCGATCGCTCCCTCACCGCGGATCCGCAGCGGTCGAGCCGGGCTGCGTCGCGGGCCCGTGCACCGGGACTGGGGCGTCAGGCATGCCCTTGCACGCGGCCAGCTCGTCGCCCGCCACCGGCCTCAGCAGCGGGCAGAGGCTGGCGCGGTAGTTCCGTCGGAGCCAGGCCGGGTGGCGGTCGAGCTCGCGCAGGAGCTGACGCAGGGGTTCGCCCAGCTGGACGGGGCAGCCGACAGCGAGCGCGCGGCTCGCCTGGGAGAGCTCGTCGCCGGGAACGCCCGTCAACCCGACGAGAGTCGTCTTCTCGAGGAAGGGGACGTCGCAGGCCTCGAGCGGGACCAGGCCCACGGCGCGCGAGAGGTAGAAGAGGGCGCCGATCCCGCCCCTGACCTTGTGGCCGAGCCGGGCCGCTCCGAGGAGCAGCCGCCCATTCTGGGGATCGCCGGCAACCAGGTGACGCAGCCGTCGTGAGCAGCTGGCGTCATCGAACGTGGCAGCGACGCGGCAGTTGATCTCGAAGCGCTGGAGCCCCGCCCGCCGCATCAGCTCCTTCCTGCGCCGAGCGCAGGTCTCGCTGAAGGCGGCGACGCTGTTGGAGCAGTCACGCTGGTAGTCGTGCGTCAGCCGCTGGTTCTCGCGGCTCCGCGGGAGCCCTGGCACGGTGCACTCCTTGGGGGAGCGCAGCGCGCGCGCCGACTCCGCGAAGCAGTCGCTCACGATCTCGAGGCCGCGCTCGGTCCGCGCCGCCATCAGCTCCGCCCTCCGGCGGAGCGACGGCAGCCGGCCGAGGAGCGCGTCGATCTCGTCGAGGACCGGCTGGTCAGCAGCCTTGCTGGCGCTCGCGAGCAGACCGAGCGCCCCCCTGGTCAGCAGGTCCTCCCAGTCGGGAGGCCTCTTCGCGGCGGGCAGGCGCTCAGCCGCGGCCACGAGCTGCGACCAGCTCCCGGCGGCGGCGAGCCGGCGGAGGGCGCGGACCTCGCGTCCACGGAAGAGGAGGACGGTGACGCCGGAGGCGACGGCGAGCAGCGCCGCTCCGAGGAGGATCGCCAGGCGCAGCCAGCGACGACCCGGCCGTCGCGCCCTCGCGCGCTCCGCGACCGTCGGCGCCTCGCGCGAGCCGGCCGAGGCCGTCCCCGCGTCCGCGGCAGAGCTCACGGCGTGCGCCCCCGGGCTGTCGCCGCTCCAGTGCGCCCCCGGGCTGGCGCCGCCCGAGTGCTCTGCCACCTCCAGGGCAGGTGCGCTCGTGGGTCCGGCGGCTGTCGGCTCGGCACCGTCGTCCGACCCGGCTTCAGCCAGCGTCGGTGACTCACCGCTCCAGACCAGCCCGGGCAGCGCCGCCTCGAGCGCCTGGGCCAGCTCGACCGCGCTGGCGTAGCGCTCCGCGGGTGACTTGGCCAGCGCCCGGGCGACCACCGCGGAGACCTGCTCGGGGTGTCCGAGCGTGCGGAGCGGGGGCACCTCGCCGTAGACGACCGCGTGCAGCACCTCCACCTCGCTGGCCCCGCGGATCGCGTGCGTCCCCGAGAGCATCTCGTAGACCACCGCCCCCAGCGCGAAGACATCCGCCCGCGCGTCCACCTCCGCGTTGCGGCCCAGGGCCTGCTCGGGCGCCATGTAGCGGGGGCTGCCGATCAGCATCTCCTCGCGGGTCAACCCTGCCCCTCCCCCGCGGAGCTTCGAGATGCCGAAGTCGAGCACCTTGACCTGCTCATGACCGTCGGCGTCGCGGGCGAGGAAGATGTTCTGCGGCTTGAGGTCCCGGTGCACCACCCCCATCCGGTGGGCGAACGCGAGCGCCGCCGCGATCTGGCGCGTGATCCAGAGCGCCTGGGCTGGCGGGAGCGGCCGGGTGCGGGCGAGGCGCCGGGAGAGATCCTCGCCGCGCAGCAGCTCCATCACGATGCAGTGCAGCTCGCCCGCCACCCGGAAGTCCACCACCTCGACGATGTTCGGGTGGAGCAGTCGCGCGGTGACGCTCGCCTCCTGGCGAAAGCGCTGCGCCAGGCTCTCGCTGCCCGGCGCGCTCAGCACCTTCACCGCGAAGCGGCGGGGCAGCTCGAGGTGCGCCGCCTCGTAGACCTCCCCCATCCCACCGCCGCCGATCCGCCGCAGGATGCGGTAGGTGCCGCCGATCACTGTCCCGGTCTGGACCATCCGCCCCGCTGCCGTAGGTAGGTCCGGCCATCTTAGCATCTCCGAGGTGCGCCGCGGCCTCCTCGATCGACACCTAGCTCCCGGCCAGCCTCTGCTGGTGGGCTCGAAGAGGCGGGGGGTGGCAGTCGAGCGTGGCGGCGAGTCGACGCTGCTCGTCTGCCTCGTCTGCAGCTGGTGCCTCGCGCGCATCGGCGCTACGCTGGTCCCATCGCTCGCGCGGCCCATCTGGCGCGCTCTGCGCGGCTGAGGTGGAAGGATGAAGCTGCCGTCGTTCCTCTGCGCGATCCTCTCCTTCGCTGGCGTCGGGCGTGCGGCGCCGCCGGACCCTCTGCAGCAGGCCGCGCGACTCGAGGAGCGGGCCGGGCGGGTCAACACGGATCTCCGGCTGGCTGAGCAGCTGCTCCTGCGGGCGCTCTCCCTCCGGCAGGACAGGTTGGGGGCGACCGACGGTGGGCTCACTCAGACGCTCGGCGTGCTGGCGAGGGTCTACAGCAGGCAGGGCCGCTGGGACGAGCACAGCGTCGTGCGGGGCCGCATGCTGGAGATCTGGCAGCGGAGTCGGCCACCCTCGCAGCGGCCAGAGCGCCCGCCCGGCGGTCCGTTCCCGCGCATCGGCGCGCCGGGGCCTCGCCCACCGGGACCGGGGACGATCCTCGGACGCTGGCTGAACCGTCAGACGCTCCCCGAGCTCTACGCGGCCAAGCAGGTGGAGCCGCGGGAGCTGGAGCAGAGGCTCGCCAGCGAGGTGGCGACCGGGGGCGCTCCCACCCTCGAGCGCCTCGGCGATCTGCTCGCGGCCAGCACGTTCTTCAGCCAGGCCGCGCAGCGCTACCGCGAGGCGCTGGCCGCGACGACGCGGGCCGCCGCGCTGGATCGTCGACGCTGCCAGCGCAGCCTGACGGCGGTGCTGGAGCTGACGCAGCCGAGGTGAGGCGTGCCCACAGATCTCGTCCGGAGGAGGGCATCATGACGCGGCATCGTGGCTGGCGACTCTGGAGGTCGGCGGCGCTCCTCGTCGCGGCGGTCATCCAGCTGGGCGGCTGCTCACGCCCCACGCCGTGCGAGCGGCTCTTCGAGGCGCAGGTCAGATGTAGCTGGAGCAAGCGGGATCCGGACAAGGACCAGTTCCTGAGGGAGTGCGCGAAGAGCTTCGGCCCGCTGACCGAGTGCGCTCAGGCCTCGGGTTGCGACGGGTACAAGGGCTGTCTGGCGACCGCGCTGGCGAGGCGCTCCTCGCTCGCCGCCGCCTGGCGGAGATCGCTGCTCGAGTGCGGTCTGGACACGGAGGGCGGACACGAGACGCGGTGACGCGCCTGCGGCCAGGGCTGAAGGAACTCTTCTCGCTCTGCCCCCCGGCGCCCGGCGGTATCATGGGACTCTCGCCCGGTGAGGTCCACGTCGATGAAGCACCTGCTCCTCTGGTCGCTCCTGCTGGCCGGATCGGTCTCCGGCGAACGCCGCGCTTCAGCGGCTCCCGAGGCGCCCCCGGCGACCCGACCGGGCGAGCGGCTCGACGACGACGCGAGCTGCGCGGCCCTCCGCGTCGACGCCAGCGGCCGCCAGGAGGTGGTCTACGCGAAGGAGCGCGACCCGCTGGACTTCCTCGCCGGGCACGAGGGCTGGTGGGCGGCGGGCGGGGCAGGTGGGGCGTGGCGCCGGGTGAAGCTCGGCCCGGGCTTCGGGTTCGATGCGCTGTTCGACGCCCGGGGCAGCGCGCAGGTGACCTACCTCCGCGAGGGCCGCGTGATGCTCGCGACGATGGCCCGCGGGGTCGCGCGGCAGAGCGTGGTCACGCACGTCGGCGATGACGTGGAGGGCGCGCTCTTCAGCAGCGGCCTCTCTCTCGACGCTCGCGGCAAGACGCACCTGGCCTTCATCTCGGCGCACGAGGACGCGCTCGAGCTCCGCTACGCGACCAACGCCAGCGGCGCCTGGCGCGTGGAGCCGATCAAGGAGACGCTCGCGCAGGGGGCGTTTCTGGTCGGCCTCACCGTCGACGCGATCGGCGTGCGCGTCGTCGACGTCAGCGACGGCAAGCTGCGGGTCGCCAGGCGCTCGCGCGGTGATCGTCGCTGGACGTTCGCCACCGTCGCGGCGAGGGTCGGCAGCGCCGCGCTGCTGGCGAGGCCCGGTGCGCTGCACGTGGTCGCCGCGACCGCGGACCGCGTCAGCTGCTGGTCGACCAGCCAGGCGCGGCCCTGGAAGGAGACGCTGATCGCCCGGCGGGCGCCCCCGCGGCAGGGCGGGGAGCAGCCCTGGGTCGGCCTCGGATTGACCGCCTCGGTGGACGGGCGCCTCCACGCGGTCTTCACCGACGAGGCGCAGCTCCGCCACGCTGTCCACAACGACGACGGCTCCTGGAGCGTCACCACGCTGGAGCGCGCGCGGCCCGAGAGCTGGGTCACGGACGGCAGCCAGGGCTGCGCGAAGCAGCCAGGGCCGACCCGCTGCCGGCGGCGCGAGCTGATCACCGGCCAGCCGTGCGTGGCCCTCGACGGGAAGGGCCGCCTCCACGTGGCCTACCGGCGCGCCGAGCGCTACTCGTTCGAGTCCTCGCCGGCCAAGCCGCCGATCACGCCGGAGCAGCTGGTGCTCCGCGTCTTCGAGCCGCAGCCCTGAGCGCTGCACCGTGTCCTCTCGTCTCGCGGTGACGGGCCGAGCGTGTCCAGGCGCAGACACCGATCGCCAGCA
>JAKLHH010000436.1 GCA_022710245.1 Myxococcota bacterium | reverse complement strand
TGGGCGGCGCGATGGAGGTGCAGCGAAACGTCACCGACGAGGCCACCGTCCAGGTCAAGTATCAGCAGCAGATGGAGGCCAGCGCGCGGCAGCAGCAGCGCCTCGAGACGGAGCTGCAGGAGCGGACGCGACGGCTCCTGGAGGTGAGCCGCCGGCTCTACGCCGCCCAGCGCGAGCTGCTGCGGGCCAAGACGGATCTCTTCGGCTGACGGAGGGCACATGGCGACTCGGGGGATCAGCATCAGCGTCAAGCTCATCTCGGCCAGCACCATCCTCCTCATCGCGGTCATCACGCTCTTCGGCGTCATGAACCGTCTGCAGTCCCGCAAGCTGATCGACGAGGCTTCGCGCCGACTGGAGCAGGAGATGACGCAGAGCTTGAAGACGGCGGGCAAGGCCCAGCTCGCGCTGCTCGCCGAGGCGACCCGGATCACCCTGGTCCAGAGCGACTACACGACGCTGCAGACCATCATCCAGAACACCGGCCGCTCCGACGAGCGGGTGGCCGCGGTCGCCGTGATCGACCCGAACGGCACCGTCCTCGCGCACAGCGCGCCGGGGCGGTCCGGGAGCAAGGCGACCGGGGTCCTGCAGCAGGCGGCGCAGGCGACGGCGCCCACCGTGAGCACCCACGCGGAGGGTGGCAAGCGCGAGCTGATCTTCGTCTCCCCGCTGACCGTCTCGGGCAGCAGGCTCTGCACGCTCTTCCTCGCCTACAGCCTCGCCTCGCTCGAGGCGGAGCTGGCCAGGAACGTCGCGCTCAGGGCCGAGTCGGATCGCGCCAGCCTGCGCAACACCCTCTTCCTCGGCGTGATCGCCGTCCTCGTCGGAGTCATCCTGACCATCATGCAGGGGATCCGCCTCTCGCGGCCGATCCAGGCGCTCGCGCGGCAGGCCGACCGCATGGCGCAAGGAGACCTCGAGTCGCGGGTCGACGTGAGCTCGAGGGACGAGATCGGGCTGCTGGCCGAGCGCTTCAACCACATGGCCGGGCAGATCGTCGTGCTGCTGCGGGAGACCACGGCGAAGGCGGCGATGGAGAAGGAGCTGGCGGTGGCCAGCACGATCCAGGCCACGCTGGTGCCCGAGCCGGGCCTGGTCCACCTGCCGGGGCTCGAGCTGGTGGGACACTTCAAGCCCGCCACCCACTGCGGAGGGGACTGGTGGAGCCACTTCCGTCTGACGGCGGACAAGACCCTGGTGGTGATAGGAGACGTCACGGGCCACGGCGTCGGCTCGGCGATGATCACGGCGGCCGCGCAGGGGGCCACCTCGACCATGCTGGCGGTGACCGAGAACGCCGTCGACGTGCGACGACTCCTGCAGGCGATGAACGCCGCCATCCACGCCACCGCGCGGAGCAAGTTCGTCATGACGTGCTTCGCGAGCATCTTCGATCCCGCGACCCGGACGCTCTACTACGGGAACGCCGGTCACAACTTCGCCTACCACTACGACGCCGCCAACCGGAAGCTGACGGCGCTCGTGGTGCGCGGCAACCGGCTCGGCGACCTGGTGACCAGTGACTACGAGGTCCGCGAGCTCACGGTGCAGCCGGGCGACGGGATCTTCTGGTACACCGACGGCGTCATCGAGTGCGAGAACCTCCACGGAGAGGAGTTCGGCGAGAAGCGGTTCAGAGAGCTCGTGCAGCGCAACGCCACGCTCTCCGCCGAGCAGGCCCTCGAGGGGATCCTGCGCGAGTGCCACGGCTTCTACGGCGGCGTGCCGCAGAAGGATGACCTCACGCTTGTGCTGGCCAAGGTCGTCTGAGCGAGACCGGACGGGCGAGATGAACCTGACGGCGCGGGAGATCGGCGGCAGCGAGTGGCTGGCGCTGGGGCTGGCCGAGGGGGCGCCGTCCACCGCTAAGCCAGACCTCGTCTGGGATGAGCTGCTGCCCATCCTCGCGGCTGCCCGCGACGACTCCGCGCACCGCCTGCGGCTGGCGCTCGTGCTGCTCGAGGTCCGGCGCGACCTGGACGGCGCCTGGCGGGCGCTCGGCGCGGCGCCGGCGGACGCGAGGTCGAGCTGGCTCGGCTTCCAGGTCGCGCTCGAGCGACGCACCCCCGAGGTCTTCGACGCGTGGCTCCACGGCGCGAAGGCCGCCGGTCTCCCCGTGGCCATCGAGGCCTTCTGCCGCTGGGCGCTGCTCGAACAGGAGCACGTCGCGGAGCTGGGCGGCGTCGCGGAGCTGGTCGACGGCCTGCTCCGCGCGCTGCACCTCGCGCTGCACGGGGACTGGGCCGCGGCGGCCGAGGCGGCACGGGCCGGCGACCAGGCGGGGCAGCTCGCGGCCGCCCACATCCTCGGCGACCGGCTGGGGAGGGACGCCGAGCGAGCGGTGTTGCTGCGCGGCTTGCTCGAGGTCGAGCCCACCCTGGCCGCCGAGCTGCTGCTCGACCTCGCCTGCCGCGGTCGCGGGGATGAGCCGCTCGAGGCAGCACTGCAGCGCCGCGCCGAGGCGCTCGACCCGGAGCGCCACGCCGCGCAGATCGCCGCGGCGCGCGCGCTCCTGCTGGCGCGGCGAGCGTTCGCGGAGGGAGGCGGGACGCTCCCTTCCATGCCACCCGAGCTGGGGCTCACGGGGGAGGCCGCGGCAGCCACCTGGCGGTGCCTGGTCGCGCTGCTAGGCCGGATGACGCAGCCCACCTCGCTGGTCGCGCTGTACCTGGAGGAGGCCGCGCGCTCCGCGGCTCCGCTCGGCGCGCTGCTGCAGCTGAGGGCGTGCGAGCTCCTCCTCGCCCGTGACGCCTGGAGCGACGCCCTGGCGCTCCTGCCGGCCCAGGTCAGCCACCCTGTCCTGATGCGCCTCGTCGCCTACTATCGGCTCCTCTGCCTGGCGGAGCTGCGCGACTGGGATCAGCTGGGGACGGCGCTGCGGGCCGCGGCCGAGGGCAGCGAGGCCCTCGAGGAGCGTGAGCGTCTGCTGACGCTGTCGGCGCTCGCGGCCCTGCGTGGAGAAGCCGCGCGGGTGGGGCCGCTGCTGCAGGCAGCCAGACAGACGCCGGCGAGCTCGCTGTCGCTCCTCTTTGCGTCGCTGCTCTCGGTCTGCCGCGCCGTCGGGGACGATCGGGGGAGGCTCGCGCTCTGGGAGCAGGTGCTCGGTGCGAGCGACGGCGACCTCGACTCCCGCAGCGTGTGCTCGTTCGCGCTGGGGCTGCTGCGGGTGGACGTCGACGCGGCGATGGCGGCGCTGGGCGAGGACACGGTCGGCCGGGCCGAGCCGCTCACCCTGGCGGCGGTCGTCGTCACCCTGGCGCGCGCGGAGCGGTTCGCGGAGCTGCCCGCGGCGCTGGTCAAGCTCGCCGACGCGCTGGGCGCTGCAGGTGCTCACCTCCTCCGCGCCGCCGCGGGTCACGCCGCGGTCCACGGAGGCTGCGCGGCCGAGGGGCTGCGGCTGATGCGCCAGGTCATCGAGCGGTGCCCGGACGACAGCGAGGTCCTCGAGGAGGCGGCGGCCACCGCGCTGCGCGCGGGCGAGCCGGCGAGCGCCGCGGAGCTCCTCGAGCGCGCGGCGCGCTGCGGTGCCGAGGCCGCTCGCTCCGCCGCGCTGCTGGCCGCGAGCGGCGAGCTCTCGCTGCGCGCGCTCCACGATCGGCCAGCCGCGGAGCGAGCGTTCCGCGAGGCGCTGGTGCTGCTCCCCCACCAGCAGCGGGCGCTGCGTGCCCTGCGGCAGCTGCTCGCCGAGGACGGCGGGCGGGAGCGAGAGCTGCTGCCCGTGCTGAAGGGGCTGCTGGCGACGGCGGACGGTCCGGAGGAGCGCGTCAGCCTGCTCCTCGAGCTGGCGCGGCTGCGTCACCAGCTCTGGCAGCGCGAGGCTGGCGACGAGGACCTCGACGCCGCGCTCGCCGCTGCCGAGGAGATGCTCGCGGTCTCCCCGCAGCTGGAGCCCGCGCTGCGGATCATCGTCGAGATCTGCGAGGAGAGCGGGCGATGGGAGGAGCTGGTGCGCCGCCTGGGTCCGCGCTCCGCCTCGCTCACGGCGCTGCGCGGTCTGGCGCGCGCCTTCGAGGAGCTGCAGCAGTGGAGCTCGCTGGCGACGGTCAGCATGCAGCTGGCGCGCCTCGCCGACTCGGACGCCGAGAGCCTGAGCGCGGCTCTCCTCGCCGGGGACACCCACTGGAAGAGGCTCGGCCAGGTGGACGAGGCCGAGGAGTGCTACCGCTGGGCCGCGGCGCGCTCGCGAGCCACGGAGCCGCTGGCGCGGATGGTCGAGCTCTACCGGGGGGCCGGGCGCAGCCGCGAGCTCGCCGTGTCGCTGGAGGCGCTGCTGCGCGAGACGGTCGCCGCCGACCAGCGCGCGATCCACCTCGAGCTTGGTCACCTCTACGCGAGCCTGCAGGAGACGCTCCCGGCCACCAGGCACCTGGAGGCAGCGCTCGAGGGCGAACTCGCCCTTCATCGCGGAGCCTCTGCGGGAGGCGAGCAGGGCGGGGCCTCCGAAGGAGGCGAGCAGGGTAGATCCGCCGAGGAGGGCGCGCTGATCGCCCTCGAGCGGCTCTACGAGGGCGCCGAGGACCTCGCGGCCCTCGCCCGGGTGCTCGAGCGGCGCCTCCGGACCACGTCCGGCAGCGACTCGGAGCTGGCCTTGCTGCTCAAGCTCGGCACGACCTGCGAGCGCCTCGAGGACGAGGCGGCATCACTCCACACCACCCAGCAGCTCTGCACCGCGTTCGGCGATCGCCCCGAGGCCGTGGCCCACGCCGAGCGCGTGTACGGTGCCCACCAGCGCTGGGAGGACCTCTATGCGCTCTACGAGCGGCGCAGCGCCCAGCTGGCCGCGCTGCCTGGCCAGGCGAGCGAGCTGGCAGAGGTGCTGCGGCGCAAGGGAGCGGTGGCGCTCTCGCACCTGGGACGGCTGCCGGACGCCGCCGACTGCTACGCGCGCGTGGTGGAGCTCTGCCCCGAGGACGAGGAGGCCACGGCCCAGCTCGAGCGGATCCTCGGAGAGCTGGGTGACTGGCAGCGCCTGCTGGGCGTCCTCGACCGGCGCGCGCGTGGGCTGCGCACCCGCGAGGAGCAGGTCACGGCCCTGCACCGTGCCGCGCAGGTGGCGCTGCACCGGCTGAAGGACGAGGCAGAGACGACCCGGCTCTACGAGCAGATCTACGCGCTCGATCCCACCGACGCGGAGTCGTTCGCCTACCTCGAGCGCAAGCTGGAGCGGAAGCAGGACCACGAGCGGCTGGTCCAGCTGCTCGTCGCTCGGGCGGACCGGGTCCGCTCGCCCGCCGACAAGGGTGAGTGCCTGCTCCGCGCCGGCGCGCTGAGCGAGGCGCTCGATCTCGCGCGGGCGGTGGAGCTCTACCGCCGCGCGCTGGCCGTGCTGCCGCAGAGCGTGCGAGCGATGGACGCGCTGGGGCGGATCTACGAGTCGACCGAAGCCTGGAAGGACCTGCTCGACATCACGCGGCTCCAGATCCAGCACGAGCTCAAGGGCTCCGCCAAGGCGCTCCTCTGGTTCAAGAGCGGCTCCGTGCTGGAGACCAAGTATCTGGACGAGGACACCGCCATCCAGCACTACCGGGCAGCCGTCCAGGCCCACCACGGCTGCGTGCCGGCGCTGCACAGCCTCCGCGACCTCTACTCGCGGCGGCGCGACTGGGAGCGCGTCATCGAGACCCTCGAGCAGGAGGTGGAGGTCTGGACGGAGGCGAAGGACCGCGCTGACGTGATCGCGCAGATCGCTGAGGTCTACGCCGCCAAGCTCGGCGAACCAGCCCTCGCGCTCCAGCACTACCTGCGCGCCGTCGAGACCAACCCGGAGAACATGCCCGCTGCCCTGGCCCTCTTCGACGCGCTGGCTGGCAACGGCAACTACGCCGAGGCGGCGGCGTGGGGCGAGGTCTACGCCCGCCAGCTGCAGGTTCGGGGCGGACCGAACCAGGCGGAGTTCTACGCGCGCTGGGGCGACGTCCTGCGTCGGATCGGGCGCTACCAGGAGGCCGCCAAGTACCTCCTCTGGGCGCTCCAGCTGCGCCCGGGCCGCACCGAGCCGCTCTTCAGCTTGCTCGACCTCTGCCACCAGTCGCCCGAGTCCTACGACTTCGCCACGGCCTTCGCCGATCTGCTGAAGGAGTTCGGAAAACGCGACGACGCGATGGCCAACGCCATCCTCCTCACGTCCTGCGGGGTGCTGGCCGAGCGCCGTGGCGACGTCGACGCGGCGCTCGATCTCTACCGTCGAGCGATCACCAAGGCGGGCGACCAGATCCGCCTCTCCCGTCCGCTGGCGGACCTGCTGGTGCTGCTCGGCTCGCCGGTGGAGGCGCGCGAGATCATCGAGCGATGCATGGTCCGCGCCACGGACGGCGAGTTCCTCGACTGGCTCGACGCCACGCTCTGGCTGATCGACTTCGAGATGGTCTGGCGCGGCAACTACCAGGCCGCCGCCGAGCTCTGCAGCGCGGCCCTCGAGGTGCAGCCGAACCGGGATGACCTCCGCTTGCGACTGGCCCAGGCGCGGCTGCTGCTCGGTCAGGCAGCGGAGGCGCAGACCGACTACCAGCGGATCTGCCAGAGCATCGAGCGCAAGGGGATCGAGCTGGGGCTGCTCGCGCGACGCTACCACGCGCTCGGCATCGCCGCGCAGGCGGCG
>JAKLHH010000435.1 GCA_022710245.1 Myxococcota bacterium | reverse complement strand
GGCGCCGCCCAGTCGCCCCTGCGGGTAGGCGCCGCCGGCCCCTCCCGCGCCGAACTTGCGGTAGTAGAGGACGTAGCCCACGACGACGGCGAGCATCACGACGACCCCGATCAGCCACTGCATGTTGCCCATGCGCTCTCCCGGTGCTGGTCTGGAGCGTGACGGTAACGCCGAGGATCACAGACAGCAAGGCTGGGGCCAGACGTGGCGCGCGCGCGAGCCGTTGACCGCTCGGCCTCGAGGGGCTATCGAGGAGCGATGCCTCCTGCGCTCAACCTCGCGCTCTTCGGCGACCTGCACGGGCGCGTGCTGCTCCCGTTCTTCCTCGCGCGGCGCTGGGAGGAGGAGCACGGCGAGCGGATCGACGCCGCCCTCTGCGTCGGCGACGTCGGCGTCTATCGCGGCTTCGACGCGATGGAGAAGGTCTCGCAGCGCTGGGCGCGGCGGCACCCGGAGGAGCTCGGCTTCTCCACCCGGCTCCTGCCGCGCGGCGTCGACGGACGGGTGGCGGCGGACCCGGTCGCCGCGGAGCTCCTCGCGGCGACCCGCTGCTCGCTCTACTTCGTCCCCGGCAACCACGAGGAGCACCCCTACCTCGACGAGCTCTTCGCGCGGCACGCGGGCGCTGTCGACCAGCCTGTCGCCGTCGACCGCGACTGGGACGGCCTCGCCGCCGGGCTCTACGCCGAGGGGGAGGACGCCGGCCACGGCCGCCTCCTCTGCCTGCCGCAGGGCCGCGTTGTCGAGCTCCCCGGGCCGCCCTTCATCGCAGAGCCTCCGCAGGAGGCGAGCAGGGCGACCTGGGAGCCGGCCTGGTCCCTCGCGCTCCTCGCCGTGAACGGGCTCGCCGGTCACACGCCCGCGGGCGCCTGGCGCGGTCCGTCGCGCCGCGTCGACCTGCTGCTCACGCACGAGACCTACGCGGGGCGCATCTCCGTCCTCGAGCCAGCGGGCCACCGGGACGCGGCGGGGTCCGAGGAGCTCCGCGAGCTGATCGAGCGGGTGGGGCCGCGCTACCACTTCTTCGGTCACCACCACCGCTACTTCGAGGAGGTGGAGCTCCCCGCGGCCGGCCGTCTGACCAGGAGCATCGGCCTCGCGCAGGTCTTCTTCGCCGACCACCGCGCGAGGTTGACCCCGGGGTGCTTCGGCGTGCTGCGGGTCGGCGGCGCCGAGGAGATGGGCTTCGGCATCGTCGAGGATGGCTGGATCAAGGCGCTGCGCTATGCGGACTGCGCCGCGTACCTCTGAGGTGCGCAGTCCTGACCCTGGACCGCGAGGGGACCGTGAGGGATCGCGAGGGGACCGCGAGGACCACGACCTGCCGTCACGGCGCATCCGGCATCCATAGCGATCGTTTCTTTGTTCGAGAGCACTTTCTGCTTGACAGCCTCGGCGAGCGACCTCGCCTCGCGTCTGGACCTCGCTGCGGTCTGCGCCCTCTCGACGCGCCAGGCGGCGCTGGAGGCCCGTCCGCGAAGCGTCGGGCGTCCATCACGTGGAGCACTGGGCGCGAGGCGGCGAGACCCGGCTGCCGAACCTCCTTCGCGTTTGCAGGGCGCACCACTGGGCGCTGCACGAGGGCGGCTTTCGGGTCGAAGGGCGTGCCCCCATGGCGCTGCGCTTCCTCGCACCGGACGGCCAGCCGCTCCCCGCGAGCCCGGTCCCGCCGGCGGCCGACGCGCTCGCTCGCCGCAGCCGTGCGCTCGGGCTCGACCTCGGCCCGCAGACCGGGCTCACGCGGTGGCGAGGGGAGGCCATGGACTACGACTGGGCCGTCGAGAGCCTCCTCCGCCATCGACGAGCCGGCTGACTCCCCGGTGCATTGGCGATCATCCCGAGGCCGAGACCACCCCCGCCCACCGGCGCCGCCCGCGCCGCCCGCGCCGGCCCGCGCCACCGCCCCCTCGCGTTCGCTCGCGTTCGGCCGCTTCGGCCACTGATTGACAGCAGCAAGTACCGTGAGCTAACGTCCAGAATCCAGGGCAAACGAACACAGAAGCTCTGCAGCGAACCTCCGGAGGGTGAGCATGGAAGAGACCGGCGCTGATCGCCGCGGCTACCCGCGCACCAGCATCGAGCTGAACGTCGAGTACAAGAAGCTCAACACCTTCTTCCACGACTACACGCGGAACATCTCGCAGGGCGGCACCTTCATCCGCACCCCGAAGCCGCTGGAGATCGGCACCGAGTTCGTCTTCAAGCTGAGGGTCCCCGAGCTGCTCGAGCCGCTCTCGCTCAGGGGGCAGGTGAAGTGGGTCGTCGCCGAGGAGGACGCGGGCAAGGATCCGGAGAAGCCCGACGCCGGGATGGGCATCCAGTTCCTCTACGAGTCCGAGGAGGATCGCCTCCGCGTGGAGTCCACCGTGGAGCGCCTGATGAAGAAGCACCTCGGCGAGGTCGCCTACTCCAAGCTGATGCAGAAGGCCTGAGCCAGGCTCACCTCACGTCCAGCCGCGCATCGCCGCGCACACGCGCGGGGCCCGCGCCCCTCTCTTCCGAGGAGGATCCACCGTGCAGATTCCAGGCAAGGTCGCGTTCGTCGGGGCAGGCAACATGGGGGAGGCGCTGATCCGCGGCCTCGTCAACTGCGGCGCCCTCGAGCCCAAGCAGATCATTTGCAGCGAGCCACGCGAGAAGCAGCGCGAGAAGATCGCCAGGGCGTACGCCGTCGGGGTCACCACGAGCAACCTCGAGGCCGTGACCGGCGCGGACGTCGTCGTGCTCTGCGTGAAGCCACAGATCCTCGACCGCGTCCTCGAGGAGATCGCGCGAGCGCTGAAGCAGGGCGCCACGGTCATCTCCATCGCGGCCGGCAAGTCCATCGGCGGCATCGAGTCGCGCCTGGGCGCGGGGGCGCACGTGGTGCGGGCGATGCCGAACGTGGCCAGCCTCGTCGGCGCGGGGGCGACCGGGCTGGCCGGCGGCGCCGCGGCGACGCAGACGGACCTCGACCTGGCCAAGCGGATCTTCGACTCCGTCGGGATGTCGGTCATCCTCGACGAGAGCCTGCTCGACGCGGTGACCGGGCTCTCCGGGAGCGGCCCGGCCTACGTGTTCATGATCCTCGAGGCGCTCTCCGACGCGGGCGTCAAGGTCGGCCTCAGCCGCTGGGACGCGATGGCGCTCGCCAGCCAGACGCTCTTCGGGGCGGCCAAGCTGGCCATCGAGACCCAGGAGCACCCCGGGCGCCTGAAGGACATGGTCTGCTCGCCGGGCGGCACCGCGATCGCGGCGGTCCACCAGCTGGAGCAGGGAGGCCTGCGCACCACCCTGATCAACGCGGTCGAGGTGGCGACGAACCGGAGCCGCGAGCTGGGTCAGGGCGAGAAGAAGTGAGCCGGAGGGCGCGGACCGCGAGGCTGCTGGCCAGCCTCCTCGCGCTCGCCGCGGGCAGCTGCGGCGACCCGCCGCTGCTCGACCTCAGGGTGGTGACCACCGACGGCGTCGACCCCCTGACCGGCGTCGACAAGCTCCGCCTGGTGGTCACCGAGCCCGCCTCCGAGACGACCGCGAGCGTGACCAGCACCGGGACCTTCAGCGTCGAGCTCAAGGTCGAGGTGGCGAGCGGCATCGGGGAGGTGATCCTCGAGGGGAGCCGCGGAGGCTCGCTGGTGGCGCGGGGCGAGAGCCCGCCGATGGTGCTCACGCCCACCGACCGCCAGCTCTCCGTCCTGGTCGGCCGCGCGGGTGAGCTCGCCGCCCTGCGCACGCGCCTGCCCTCGCCGGGCGACCGCCTGGTCGCGGTGCTGCTGCCCTCGCGCGGGATCCTCGTCGCGGGAGGCGCCGACAAGGACAACCGCGCCGGCACCGGGGCCGCGCTCTACGACTTCTTCCAGCAGACGCTCACCGCGCTGCCGGCGCTCCCCGAGGGGCGGGTCGACGCGGTCGGCGCGGACTGCGGCGGCAGCTGCGCGGTCATCGCGCTCGGCGCGAAGGATGGAGGCTTCGCCGAGCAGCTCCTGCGCTGGGAGGACTCGAGCGGCTGGACGGCCATCGCCGACAAGCTCGCGCCCCCCGATCGCCGGCGCGGCGCTGGCATCGCCTCGCTCGACGCGGACACGTACTTGATCGCCGGCGGCGAGGGCCCGGCCGGGCCGCTCGACACCGCGCTCCGCCTCACCCCGGGCGACGCGCTCAGTGATCCGACGCTGGAGGTGCTGCCGGCGCGCACGCGCGCGGCGCGGCGGCGTCCAGCGATGGCGAGCGGCACGGGGACCGTGATCGTCGTCGGCGGCCAGCCCGCGGGCGGACCGGCGTTCGAGATCTACTACACCACCTCCTCGAGCTTCCAGGCGCTCCCCGTGGGCGCCAGCTTCCCGGCCTCGGGCAGCGCGGTCACCGACCTCGGCGACGGGCGCTTCGCCGTGGTGGGCGGCCGCGACGAGTCGGGGGCGCTCCTCCGCGCCGGCTGGATCATCGATCCGGTCACGCTCCAGGTCACCCCGGTGCTGGACGCGCTCGCCGAGGGTCGCGCCGACCACGCGCTCGTGCGCGCGGGCAAGCAGCTGCTGGTGGTGGGCGGCGCGCTGGCCAGCGGGCTCGCGAGCAAGGTCGAGGTGCTGGAGGCCAAGACGCTGAAGCACCTCGGCGACACACCGATGCTGGCGCCGCGCTCCGGCTTCGCCACCGCCCGGCTCGGTCCGGGGAGCTTCCTCGTGGCAGGCGGGCGCGGCGCCGCGGGCTCGACCCCGATCGCGGCGCCGATCGACCTGGTCGAGGTCTTCGAGACAGCCGAGCCCTACGGGCAGTAGGTCAGGTCACGCAGAGACCGTCGAGCGATGGAGCTCAGGCCAGGAGCGCGCGGTCGAGCAGGCCGCGGAGCGCGCGTGCCACCCTCGGTGTGAGCGGGCGCCGCAGCTCGAGCTCGCTGCCCACGCCGAGGCGCTCGCGGAAGCCGGCCACCACCCGCGACGCCACCGCCAGCTCGAGCCCGATCAGGTGCCCGCGCTCGGCCTCGTCGAGCAGGCTGTGCAGCGAGGCTCGCCCCACCTCGCGCGAGCGGTCGCGCTCGCGGACCCGCGTCGTGCCGGCCTCGAGGTGCAGGTCGAGGAGCAGCGCCTCGACGATCGAGGCGGCGCAGCAGACGGTGGCGAAGGGCAGGCCGGCGACGGCCGCGCGGTCGAGCTCCTCGTAGCGGCTCGCGACCAGCCCGGCGACCCGCCCCGAGGCGCGCCGGCGCAGCGAGTCGCGCACGGCCTGCACCGGCACGGGCTCGCCCTGGAGCGCCCCGCCCAGCGGCGCGGAGAAGAGCGCTGTCCAGAAGCGGGCCTGCGCGAGGCGGTCCCCCAGCGCCGAGCGACGCACCCGCTCGAGGATGGCGAGCGCCACCGCGGCGGTGCTCTCGCCCGCGAGGAGCGCGATCTGAGCCGGAGGCAGGCCGCGGGTCAGCGCCCACTCGCGCTCCGCCTCGAGCGCGCGCTCGAAGCAGACCTCGGCGCGGTCGAGGTCCACCCCGGCGAGGGCGCGACCCTGCTCGAGCAGCAGGCGGCCGCGAGGCAGCGGGCCACAGCGGGGCTCGAGCTCGTCGGCGAAGCGATCGGCGAGGGCGCGCCAGAAGCGGGCCGCGGCGTCGGCCCCGCCCTCCGCCTGGAGCTCGCTGGCCACGCGCCCGGCGAGCGGCGCCCAGGCCGACTCGTCGCGCGGATCGAGGGTGCCGTCGAGGAGCTTGCGGGCGAGCTCGGCGAGCCGGTCCATCTAGATCACCGCCCTGGTCGAGGGGGCCGAGAGCACGCCACAGTCTACCCGCTGCTGAGCCGTCAGACGAGCCGTCTCGCCCACCTGAGCCTGGCCTCGGCGTAGGGCGGGTAGCGGAGCGGCACGTCCAGGGCCGTGCTGCGCTCGAGCACGCCGCGGCGGTGGCTGAAGGTCTCGAAGCTCGCCCGTCCGTGGTAGGCGCCCATCCCGCTCGCGCCGACGCCGCCGAAGGGCAGCTCGGGGATGGTGAGGTGCGAGATGGTGTCGTTGATGCACGCGCCGCCCGAGCTGGTCCGCGCGAGGACTCGCTGCGCTGCCTCGCGGTCGCGCGTGAACACGTAGAGCGCGAGCGGCTTCGGCCGCGCGTTGATGAACCCGATCGCCTCGTCGAGCGACTCCACGGCCAGCACGGGCAGGATGGGGCCGAAGATCTCCTCGGCCATGACCGGCGCCTCCGCCGGCACCGCGCGGAGCACGGTCGGCGCGAGGTAGCGCGTCGCCGCGTCGAGCTGGCCGCCAACGACGAGCTCGCCCGCGCCGAGGAGGCCAGCGAGGCGGCGCAGGTGCCGCTCGTTGATGATGCGCGCGTAGTCGGGGCTCTGGCGAGGGTCCTCGCCGTAGAACTGCACGATCGTCTCGCGGAGCCGCTGGAGGAGCGGCGCCTCGAGGCGGCGGTCGACGAGCACGTAGTCGGGGGCGACGCAGGTCTGGCCGGCGTTGAAGAACTTCCCCCAGGCCAGCCGCCGCGCGGTGACGTCGAGCTCCGCCTCGCGGTCGACGACACACGGGCTCTTGCCGCCGAGCTCGAGGGTGACCGGCGTCAGGTGGCGCGCCGCCGCCTCCATCACCACGCGGCCGACGACCGCTCCGCCGGTGTAGAAGATGTGGTCGAAGCGCTCGGCGAGGAGCGCCTGGGTCTCGGGCACGCCGCCCTC
>JAKLHH010000434.1 GCA_022710245.1 Myxococcota bacterium | reverse complement strand
GCAAGATGGGCGCGCCGCGCATGCGCGTCCGCGCCATGGGCCGCGGGTCCGATCAGCCGGCGGACTCGAACTCGACCCGGGAGGGGATGGCGCGGAACCGGCGCGTGGTCTTCCACGTGGAGTACAACGAGCCGAAGGTGCGCGCCCCGAGAGCGAAGGCGAAGCCAGCGAGCACCCCAGCCGCGAAGGGCAAGCCGGCGAGCACCCCGGCGGTCGCGAAGGGCAAGCCGGCGAGCACGCCGGCGGTCGCGAAGGGCAAGCCGGCGAGCGCAGCCGCCACCGGCAAGGGCAAGCCAGCGCGGCCCGCGCGGCCCCCGAGCCCGGAGGAGGGTGCGCTGAAGGCGCTGGGCTCCAAGCTGGAGAAGCTGAAGCAGACGTTGCCGCAGCAGGAGGACGGCGAATGAGGATTTGCCCTTCACCGCGCAGCCTCCGGAGGAGGCGAGCAGGGCAAATTGCGGGGGTCTCATCCCGGAGCGGCCGGAGGCCGCGAGGACCCGCAATTGCGGGGGTCTCATCCCGGAGCGGCCGGAGGCCGCGAGGACCCGCCATCGTCGCGCTGACGCTGCTCCTCGCGCTGGTCGCGCTCCCTGGCTCCCTGGGGGCCGACCCGATCGACAGCGACGGCGACAAGATCGCCGACGGGGACGAGGGCCCGGCGGGCACCGACACCGACTGGGACGGCGTCCCCGACGTGCTCGACCTGGACAGCGACGGCGACGGCATCTTCGACGCCATCGAGGCGGGCGACGGCGACGTCGCGACGCCGCCCGTTGACACCGACGGCGATGGCATCCCCGACTTCCGCGACGTGGACTCCGACGGAGACCAGGTCCCGGACGCCGTCGAGGACGCGAACGGCAACGGCGTGGTCGATCCAGGAGAGACCGACGCGCGCGACCCGGACAGCGACGGGGACGGGCTCCTCGACGGGCAGGAGGACACGAACGGCAACGGCGCCGTGGACCCCGGCGAGTCCGACCCGCTCCGCCCGGACACGGACGGCGACAAGATCCCCGACGGCAAGGACACGTGCCCCACCCAGCCGGAGGACTACGACGGCATCCAGGACGGCGACGGCTGCCCCGAGGACGACGCCGACCACGACGGGGTGCCCGACGTGGTCGAGAAGGGGCACGCGTGTCTGGATCCGCTGAACGCGGACAGCGACGGGGACGGGCTCCTCGACGGGCAGGAGGACAAGAACGGCAACGGGAAGGTGGACCCGGGCGAGAGCGACCCCTGCAAGCCGGACACCGACGGCGACGGGATCGGCGACGGCCGCGACCTCTGCCCGCTCGAGCCCGAGGACTACGACGGCTTCGACGACCGCGACGGGTGCCCCGATCCGGTGCACAAGCCGCACAACGACGGCGGGCTGGTGAAGCCGGACGCGGGGCCGGACGCGGGGCCGCCCGACCGGGACGGTGACGGGCTGCCCGACGCGCTCGAGCAGCAGAGCTGCACGGACTGGCAGAACCCGGACAGCGATGGCGACGGGTTGCCCGACGGGGTCGAGGACGCGAACCACGACGGCGTGGTCGATCCGGGCGAGACCGACCCCTGCAAGCCGGACTTCCGTCCCATGGGCGGCGGCGGCTGCACCATCAGCGCCCGCGCGGGCCTCGTCGCCTCCCTCGTGCCGGCGCTGCTGCTGCTCCTCGGGCTGCTCGTCGGGCGTCGCCCGCGCTGACCGCGGCAGCCCCTCGCCCGCTCATGGCACCACCTCGCCACGCGGTACGCCCCAACCCCTTTTTGACGTTCCGCCGGGATCGTGGTGAAATCGGCGCAGGTTTCTGGTCGAACTCAGGAGGCTCTCATGAGTAGGACTTGTTCGCTGGCGTTGCTGGGGCTGGGGCTCGCCTCTCTCCTCGCGGGCTGCGGGGATGACGCGCCGATCGTCTACATTCGACCCTGGGACGCGCCCTTCGACTCGCTGATCGTGGGCTCCCAGGCCAAGCTGGCAGTCACGCTCAGCCAGGCGGCGGGCGAGAAGATGTACGTCGACATCAAGAACGACTTCCCGACGCTGGTCGGCACCGACCCCAACGAGTTCCTGACCTACAAGGTGGGGGACGACACGCAGTCGGTGACCATCATCGCCAAGGAGGTCTCGTCGGGACAGGTGAAGGTCACCTTCGCTGTCCGCAACAGCCCGACCAACGAGACCCGGGACTTCAAGTTCACGATCAAGAGTCAGTAGGTCCAGCCAGCTCCACCCCTCCGACAGAGCTCATCGAGCGGCGACCCGCGGGCGCACAACGACCTTGCGCGCCCGGCGAGAGCGGTCATCCTTAGCGGGTTTTGCCCACACATCAGAGGAGGAGGAGGGTGCCATGAGGATGGTCGCTCTGAGTGTCTGCTGTGCGCTGTGCAGCCTGTCGTCCGCGTCGCGCGCCGACCAGCCCAAGCCGGTGAAGTCGGCCCCGGTCAAGTCGGCCGCGGTCAAGTCGGCCGCGGTCAAGTCGGCTGTGGTGCCGCCCTCGGCCGCGACGGCGAAGCCGAAGGCCGCGGTCCCCACGCCTGCCCTGGTCCGCGAGGACTGCGCCGCCGTCATCCGCGGCAAGGCAGAGCTCCCGGCCAGGATGGCGGAGCTGATGCTCGAGCTCGCCTCCGCGCTCGACGCCCACGCGCACTGGGTCAGCGCGAGCAGCGACAGGGCCGCGCGCGCGGAGGCCGCGCAGCTCCGCCGGCTGGCGCGGGAGCACCGCGCGCTCTCCGCCTCGATGAAGAGGCTGGCCACGAACATGGAGCGGGCGCGCTTCGCGGCGGCTCCGCATGACTCGACGCGGATGGACCCCAAGCTCCACCAGGCGATGGCGAACCAGGTCACGCTGGAGCGAGGGGTCGCCGACCTCCTGAGGAAGGACGCCGCCGCGACCGAGCAGCTGATGGCCACGAGGAGCCCGAAGGGGCCTCACCGCTGAGGTCGTCGCGCTCCGGCTCGCGCCGCGCCGGCCCTCGAGCCGCGCGGCGCGGGCGTCACCAGTCCGCCAGGTTCAGGCCCAGGCCGTAGGCGGGGCGGCCCGCGAGGTCGGTGAGCACGCGCGGGCCGAAGATGACCCGCGGGCCGCGGCGGCTCCGCGAGGCCAGCGGCTGCCGGCTGCCCCAGGAGACCAGCCCGAGGTCGAGCAGGCCGATCCCGACCAGCGCTCCCCCGGCGCCGAGCATCAGCCCCGAGCCCTCGCTCGCCGCCATGTTGACGACCCCGAGCCCGACGGCGGCGGCGCCCATCACGTAGCCGAGCACTCGCCAGAGCCGCGGCGGTCGCGCGCCGGCGCCGCTGATGAGACCGTTCTCGAGGAGCGCGGTGGCGGCGCTCGTGCCGGCCGCAGTGGAGAGGAGCGTGTTGAGGTAGGCGAGCTGCGAGGGCAGGACGCCCTGCACGAACCCGCGGGGCTCCACCAGCGACTGCGCGCGCGCGGGCCCTGCGGCGAGCAGGGGCGGGCCGAGCAGGGTCGCGCCGAGCAGGGCAGGGCCGAGCAGGGCGCTGGGTAGCGTCCGCGGAGACCTCATCGGGATCGCTCCTTCAGCCCTCCTCGTAGCAAGCGGAGGACCAGCGGCGCGGAGCGGCGACGCCGGTGGAACTGCTGGGCCTGCGCGGTGGAGGGAGGAGACCGACCCGGGGCAGGCGGGAGGTATTTCGCGTCGCTCAGTGAGGAGCCGCAGCGGGCAGGGCGCCGCGGCCGAGGCGATCAGCGCCTCGCCGCGATCACCAGCTCCCCGCGCGCGTCGAAGGAGACCGCGTAGCGTGTGAGGAAGGAGAGGCCGAGGAGCCCGTCGACGTCGGGCAGCCCGGCCTGCAGCTTCGGTACCACCGCGGCGCGCACCTGGCCCGCGGAGAGCTTGCCCACCACGACCTCGCCGAGGAGGAGCCCGCGACCGCGGACCACGCCTCCCGCGGTGCGCAGCAGGAGCTCGTCGCCGCGCGAGGGGTCGAGCCCGCTCGCGGCGGCGAAGCGCTCGCTCAGCGTGACCAGGCTGGCGCCGGTGTCGACGATGAAGCGGCCGGGCCTGCCCCCGTTGACGGAGACCTGGGCGAGGAAGACGCCGCCCTTCGCCCGCCGGATCACCGCCTCGCCCTCGGCGGCGAGCGGCGCGCAGGGCTCGAGGCCGTAGAGGCGCTCCACGCGGTCGCGGAGCTGCTCGGCGTCGCTGGTGTCGGGGTAGTGGTGCAGCAGCTGCTCGAGGGGCAGGATCGCCTCGCACGGTCGGCCCAGCTTCTCGAGCACGTCGGCGAGGTTGATCGGGATCGAGCGCAGGTTCGGGACCAGCGCGATCGCCTGCCGGTAGTCCTCGGCGGCGTGCTCGAGCTCGCCGAGCTGCTCGAGCGCGATGCCGCGCCACCAGCGGTAGTCCTTGTCGTAGGGCTCCTCGGCGATGAGCGCGGCCGCGTCGGCGACCGCCTCGCGCCACTCGCTGAGCTGCTTGTGCGCCTCGTAGGTGGTCCAGCGCACGCGCGGGTACTTGCCGCAGCGCTTGACGAACTCCTCGGCGCGCAGGATGACGCCGCGATAGTCGCCGGCGCGGTAGTAGGTCTCGACGAGCTTGATGATCTTGCTGCGGTCGCAGGGCTCGGCGGCGAGCTGGCTGTCGAGCTCGCGCACGGTGGAGGCCAGGTCGCCGTAGTTGAAGGTGCGCGTCGGGGGCGGCTTGGGCTTCTCCTTGAAGAGCTCGCGGATCGGGCCGCGCAGCGCGTAGCCGGCCCCGCCGAGCGCTCCGACGATGAGCACGGTGAGCAGGGCGGTCCGGACCCGGCGGCCGCGGCGCGCGCCCCGCACGCACGCCGGGCAGAGGACGCGCAGGCCGTCGACGACCGCGCAGACCTCGCAGATCGGGCGCAGACAGCCCGGGCAGGTCTGGCTCGCCGGCGAGCCCGGGTGGGCGTAGCAGCTCGCGGCGCCGGGGCTGGCAGCTGGGGCTGGGGGCATCACCTCACACCTCTCGTCTCCGGGTTCCACGAGCGGCGCTCCGGTCGCACCCTCGCCGGGAGCTACCGCGCGCCGAGCAGGTTCAGCTCCAGGAACAGCGCGGAGAGCTGCTGCGCCAGGTCGCGGTTCGGCTTCTTGCGGAAGCCGTGCCCCTCGTCGTGGGCCAGGAGGTACCAGGCCGGCTGGCCGGCGGCGCGCACGGCGCGGACCAGCTGGTCCGACTCGCTCGCCGGCACGCGAGGGTCGTTGGCGCCCTGGATGACGAAGAGCGGCGAGAAGATCCGGCGCGCGTTCGTCAGCGGCGAGATGCGCTGCAGGAAGGCGCGCATCTCGGGCTTGCGCTCGTCGCCGTACTCGACGCGGCGCAGGTCCTGCCGGTAGCGCTGGGTGTTCTGCAGGAAGGTGACGAAGTTGCTGATGCCCACCCAGTCGACGCCGGCGCGCAGGCGCTTGCCGAAGTGGACCAGCGAGGCGAGCACCATGTAGCCGCCGTACGACCCGCCCACGACGGCGACGCGCTTCGCGTCGAGCTCGGGGCGCTTCGCGATCCAGTCGAGGAGGGCGCCGATGTCCTTGACGGACTCCTCGCGCTTCATGCCGTTGTCGAGGAGGAGGTAGCCCTTGCCGTAGCCGTCGCTGCCTCGCACGTTGGGGCCGAGGACGGCGGCGCCGAGCTCGAGCGCCCAGTACTGCAGCACCGGGTCGAACCAGGGGCGGAACTGGCCCTCGGGCCCGCCGTGGATGCTGATGATCACCGGGTGCGGCCCGCGGCCCGACGGCCTGTAATAGAAGGCGGGGATCTGGCGCGGCTTACCCCCGACGCTGTCGAAGGTCGGGTAGCGGATCAGCTCCGGAGCGATGAAGCGCGCGGTGTCGAGCCCGCCCACCTCGCTCCGCGTCCAGCGCTCGAGCTTGCCGCGGCGGAGGTCGAAGCTGTAGGCGTCGAAGGGGCCGTTCGTGCGCATCAGCGAGAAGCCGAGGAGCTCGGGGTGGCGGCGCGAGAAGCGCAGGCCATCGATCAGGCCGTCGGGGATGGGGAGCTTGCGCGCGCGGCGGGTGCGCGTGTCGAGCGCGTGGAGGCGCGAGAGGCCGTCCTCGTTCACCACGAAGGCGAGCGTCTTGCCGTCGGGCGAGAGCTCGAGCTCCTCCACGTTCCAGGGGATCTGCTGCGAGAGCGGGAGCAGCTTGCGGCTCGTCAGCTCGAGGTAATAGAGCTGGAGGAACTCGCCGGCGTGGTCGCTGGTCAGGTAGAGGCCCTTGCCATCCTTCGCCCAGACCGCGGCCAGGCGCGCGACGTGCTTGCCGTCGCGGGGCGTCAGCGCGGTGGCCTTGCCGGTCTCGCGCTCGAGGACGTGGAGGTAGGTCTCGTTGGCGGAGAGGTACTCCTGCAGGAGGAGCTGGCGGCCGTCGGGCGAGTAGTCGAGGGGCGTCCACTCGCCGCGCACCTCGAGGAGGCGCTTGCCCTCGCCGGGCCGCGCCGCGCGGTTCTCGTAGAGGTCGAAGTCGCGGCCGTTGCGCGCCGTGCTGTTGTAGGCGAGGAGCGCGCCGCGATCGCTCCAGCGCAGGGACTGCACGCGCGACCTCCCGTCGGTGACCAGGGTGGTGCGGCCGTCGGCGAGCTCGACGCGGTAGAGCTGGTAGTGCTCGGCGCCGCCGCGGTCGAGCTTGACGAGGAGCGCGCGGTCCTTGCTGCCGCGCACCCAGCTCACGTCG
>JAKLHH010000433.1 GCA_022710245.1 Myxococcota bacterium | reverse complement strand
GCTGATGGGCGCCCAGCGGCCTGCCCCGCGCTTCCGCATCATCCCGGCCCGGCGCGCCGACCTCGACGCGATCATGGAGATCGAGGAGCTGTCCTTCCCCAGCCCCTGGTCCCGACAGGTCTTCGAGGAGGAGCTCGAGCGCGAGTTCGCCTACCTCAAGGTGGTGCGCGCCGATCCGGGCGGCGCGGTGGCGGGCTTCATCAACTACTGGGTCGTGCGCGACGAGGTCCACGTGCTCAACGTCGCCAGCCACCCCGACTGGCGGCGGCGCGGCCTCGGCCGCTGCCTGATGGAGCACGTCCTGCGCAGCGCCCGGCTCCGGCGCTCGCGGCTGATCACGCTCGAGGTGCGGCGAGGCAACGCGGCGGCCATCCAGCTCTACCGCTCGCTCGGCTTCGAGGCCGTCGGGGTGCGGCCGCGCTACTACGAGAACAGCGAGGACGCCATCGTCATGGTGCTGCGGCTGGCGGGGGACGAGGACTAGTCCAGCGGGTCCGCCACCTCCTCGTCCTGGCGGCGGCGGCGCGCGGCGCGCACGTCCTTCACGTAGCGGACCAGGTTGTCGACGTAGCTCTCGAATGGCGGGCACCAGACGTCCGTCTGGCGCAGAGCGTCGAGCGTGTTGCGACAGTTGTAGAAGACGTTCTCGGTGAAACCCTCCAGCACGGTCTGCGCCGAGCCGCTCAGCCGGTCGAGGCCGGGGAGCCGGAGGAGCGCGCGCGCGATCCCGGCCGGCAGCCCGGCGCGCGGCGGGCGGCGATGCGCGTGCTCGGCGACGAGCTGGTAGACGCTCCGGGCCGAGAGCGGGCACGGGTCGGTGAGGTGAAAGGTCTTGGAGACCGTCGTCGGCGAGCGCGAGAGGAGGTAGGCCGCGTCGATCACGTAGTCGATCGGCGTCAGGTGCAGCGCCGCGTTGCCCTTGCCCGGGAGCGGGAGCTGCAGCTCGAGCGGCGACTCCACGATCAGCACCATCAGGTGGTAGGGGCCGTCGAAGCGGTCGATCTCACCGGTGCGGGAGTCACCGACGATGATGCCGGGGCGAAAGATGGTGGAGGGCACACGCCGCGACATCGAGCGCACGATCTTCTCGGCGGCGTACTTGCTGTGCTCGTACGCGCTGCGGAAGCGCTGCCCGCAGGAGAGCTCGTCCTCCATGATGATGCCCTCCCGGTCGCCCGAGACGTGCACCGTGCTCCAGAAGTTGAAGCGACGCAGGCGCCGGCACTCGAGGGCGAGCTCGAGGGTCCCTCGCGTCCCTCCCACGTTGACCTGCTGGATCACCTCCTTGCGAGCGTGCATGTGGAGGTGCGCCGCCATGTGGTGGATGTTGGTCACCTCGCTGGCCAGGGTCCGGTACTCCTTGCCGGAGAGGCCGAGGTCCATGCTGGAGACGTCCCCGATCAGCACGGTGAGGCGCTTGCGCTGCGCGGGCGGGAGGGCCGCCGCGAACTCCTCCGCGTCGCTCGACGACCTGTCCCGCACCAGCAGGAAGACGCGCTCCCGGGGGTCCGACGCGAGCAGCTTGAGCGCCATCCGCCGGGCCGTGTAGGACGGGAAGCCGGTGACGAGGGTGCTGTCCTCGGGTGCGTCTTGGGCCATGCGAGCTCTCCCTGGGATCCCCCCCTGGCCTCGCCGCGCCGTCGCTGGCGCGCTGCGCCGTTGATCCGGTCGGGGCACCATGGTACCTCACTTCGACCATGGATGCTCGCTTCGTCGCCGCCTGCAGCACCGCCGCCTCGTTGCCTCCACCGGATCTGCCCGAGGTGGCGGTGGCCGGGCGCTCGAACTGCGGCAAGTCCTCCCTGATCAACGCCATCACGGGCCGCACCGCCCTGGCCCGCACCTCCTCGACGCCCGGCCGCACGCAGCAGCTCATCTTCTTCCGACTCTCCTGGCCGGAGCTCGCGCCGCCGCAGGGGCCGTCCGTCCCGGAGTTCTTGCTCGTCGACCTCCCCGGCTACGGCTACGCGCGAGCCTCGAAGGAGCGGCAGCGCGAGTGGGGCAAGCTCGTCACCGACTACATCGACAGCCGCGAGACCCTGCGGGTCCTGCTGGTGCTCTGCGACCTGCGGCGCACGCCGGGGCCCGAGGAGCTGGACCTGCTGCGCTGGGCTGCCGGCCGGGACCTGCGCCCGATCGTGGTGCTGACCAAGGCGGACAAGCTCCGCAAGAGCCAGCGCTTCGCCGCGCTGGAGAGCGCGCGGACCGCCCTCGGCCTGCAGCGGCGGCCGCGGGGGTTCTCCGTGCACGAGCCGGACGCGGTGACGGCCCTGCGTCGAGAGCTGCTCGCGGCGCTCGCGGGTCTTCCGCTCACGGTCAGCGCCTGATCCTGCCCGGGGACCTGCTGATCGGAGGACGGCTGCTGCGCGCGTCGCCGACCAGCGGAGCAGCGCCGACCAGCGGATCAGCGCGGCCCGATGACGCCCTGTCCGAGGAGCTGGGCGAGGATGCGGTAGGCCTCGAACTCGCCCATCCCGCTCACGTCGAGGAGGTCCTCGAAGCTCAGCTGCCCGTCGATGCGGGAGAGCAGGAACCCCGCGCGGTGGTCGAGCTTGTGCCACATGATCTCGTGCTGCGGGATCTGCACCACCGGCACCGCCGACGGGTCGGCGATCTGCTGCTGGTACTGCTTGAGCAGGATCTGCTGGTTGAGCGCGAGGAGCTTCTTCGCCTCGGCGGAGCCTGGGTCCATCGTCAGCGCCCGCTCGCAGAGCCAGAGCGAGCCCTCGAAGGTCCCCTGCTCGTGCAGCTGGCGCGCGCCCTCGAGCATGTTGTCGAGCTTGTCCGCCCCTGCGTCCTTCGAGGTCGCCGTGCTCGACGGCGGCGCTGGCTCTGCCTCGGTGATCGCGATCGAGGCCGGCAGCGACGGCCCGAGCGGCCGCGGCCCGAGGCCGATGTACGTGTTCCCCCGGATGTCGTCGTCAGCGGTGCAGAGGTCGTCGAGCTCCGCGGGTTCGCCCGCCCCCAGGGCCGGCACCGGCTCGACCTTCGGGTCATCCGGGGAGAGCCGCGCCGGGGTCACCGTGTCGCGCTTCAGCTCCTCCGGAGGCACCGGCTCGTCGAGCGGCTCCAGCCCCTCCCCGGTCGGCGGTGACGTCACCGCGACCAGCCGCGAGGGCTCTGGCAGCTTGCTCGCGACCGGGGTCGGCTCGAAGGGCTCGAAGTCGGCCGCTGGCTTCTCGCCGCCTCCCCCGATCAGGGTGAACGGGGTCGATCGTCGGATGCGGTGGCCGCTCGCCGGCTGCGGCCCGTCCGCATCCAGCGCCGGCACGCTGCCACGCGTCGGGCGTGAGGACGAGACCGCCGGTGAGCCACCGCCCGGCGTCGGCGTCTCCGTCGACGTGAGCGGAGTGCCCAGCGGCAGCAGCACCGGAGCCGTGGGTGCGTCGGCCGGCGAGCCAGCAGGCTCGGCAGGCGCGGCCTCGGGCGACGGCACGATCACCGCGGCCTCGGGCGGCGGCGGCGCGTCGCGCGTGACCGGGCTGAGCTCGCGGGTCAGCCGGCGCTTGGTGGCGGCGACCTTCGCCTTCAGCTCTCCGAGGTCGATGCGGGGCGTGTAGTCGTCCTCGGGGTCGAACTGATCGCTCGGCTGCGCCAGGGTCGGCCGCGGCAGCTCCTCGCTGATGCGCTGCGCGGTGCGGGTGATCTCTGCCGCGAGGGACATGAACGAGGGGTCGCCGTCGGCGTCGCCGGCGCGAGGGCGCGCGGTCGCGGCCGTCGGTGGCGGCGGAGGCGGCCCGGCGCCGGCGATCTCGATGTCGGAGAGCTCCAGCTCGCTGGTCGGCGACGGGCTCCTGCGGGGCGGCGGGTCGGCCTCGATCTCGAGGACCTCGCGCGAGAGCTCCGGCACCGGCTCCAGCTTGTTCTTGCGCTTCGCCGTCTCCTCGCCGCGCTGGAAGGCCTGCGCGGCCGCCCCCAGGGTGCAGTCCTCCTCGGCGGGGGACAGGCGCCTCTCCACTCGACCGATGACCTTCTCCGCGCTCCGAGCTGCTGCGGGCGGCTCGTCGGGAGCCTGCCCGACGGCCTGGGCGGGAGCCTGTCCGGCCACCTGGGCCGCCTCCACGGCGGCCTGCGCCCGCGCCATCTGGAAGCTCTCCTCGAGCGCGGCGCGGTTCTCCTCGACGTACCTCAGGTACTCACGGGCGCGCGTGTTCTCGGGGTCGACGGCGAGCGCCGCCTGCCACTTCACCAGCGCCGCGTCCAGGTCGCCCCGGCTGTAGAGCGCCAGGCCCTCCTCGACCAGAGACTCGATGCTGTGATTACGGTCAGCCGGCATACCGTGTTCTGGTCGCTCAGCCCCCCTGAGGCTCGCAGCTCATGTCGCCCTAGGTCAACTTCGTCTTGGAGACAACACCCTTGAACATGTTGAGCGTCCGGGTGAGGGCTTCCTTGGTGTCGAGCACCGCCTGACGATCCTTGGCGGTGATCGCGGCGCGGGCGCGTTCGAGCACGAGCCGGGCCTTCTTCACCGCGTCCTGGCCGAAGTCGCTCCCCGCGATGATGGAGTCCACCTCGGGGAAGAGCTTCTCCACCTCGGTGATCATCCGCTCGACCGCCTGTTTCTCCTTCTCGAACTCCTCCGACTCGCGCATCTCGACGAGGTAGTCCTTGTTCTCCTCCACCATGCGGCGGATCTCGTCCTCGGTGAGGCCGGAGGTCGCGGTGACGGTGATGCTCTGCTGCTGCCCCGTCTCCATGTCCTTCGCGGAGACCGAGACGATGCCGTCAGCGCTGATGTCGAAGCAGACCTCCACCTCCACCTCGCCGCGCGGCGCCCGCCGCAGGCCGGTGAGGATGAACTCGCCCAGCAGCTCGTTCTCCTCGGCGCGCTCGGCCTCGCCCTGGAGGACGAGGATCTTCACCGAGGTCTGGTTGTCCTTGATGGTGGTGAAGACGTGGCTCTTGCTGGTGGGGACGGTGGTGTTCTGCTCGATCAGCTTGTGGAAGTAGCCGCCGATGATCATGATGCCGAGCGAGTGCGGCGTCACGTCGAGGAGCAGCATGTCGCTGTCCTCGTCCATCAGCGCGGAGCCCTGGATCGCCGCGCCCAGCGCGACCACCTCGTCCGGGTGCACGCCCTTGCAGGGCTCGATGCCGAAGAACTCGGCGACCATCTCCTGCACCTTGGGCATGCGGGTCTGTCCGCCGACGAGGATCACGTCCTCCAGCTCCGACTTGTCGATGTCGGCCTCGCGGAGCGTCTTCTTGCAGATGTGGACGGTGCGCTCCACCAGGTCCATGGTGAGCTCCTCCAGCTTCTCGCGGGTGAGCGTGCGCTGGAGGTGGAGGGCGTCGTTGCGCGAGGTGGAGATGATGAAGGGGAGGTTGATCTCCGTCTCCTTCACCGCGGAGAGCTCGCACTTGGCCTTCTCGGCGACGTCCTTCAGGCGCTGGAGCGCCATCTTGTCCTTGCGCAGATCGATCTTGTGCTCCTTGGCGAAGCCGAAGACGAGCCAGTCGATGATGCGCTTGTCGAAGTCCTCGCCGCCGAGGAAGGTGTCGCCCGCGGTCGAGATGACCTCGAAGACGCCGTTGCCGATCTCGAGGATGGAGATGTCGAAGGTGCCGCCGCCGAGGTCGTAGATGGCGACCTTGCGCTCGATGTTCTTGCCGAACCCGTAGGCGAGCGCCGCGGCGGTCGGCTCGTTGATGATGCGGATGACATCGAGGCCCGCGATGCGGCCCGCGTCCTTGGTCGCCTGGCGCTGGCCGTCGTTGAAGTACGCCGGCACGGTCACCACCGCCTTGGCGACCTCCTCACCGAGGTACTCCTCGGCGATCAGCTTCATCTCCTGCAGGACGAAGCTGGAGATCTCCGGCGCCGAGTAGACCTTGTCGCGCAGCCGGATGCGGATGTCGTCGTGTGGCCCCTCGACGATGGTGTAGGGCACGCTCTCGATCGCTGCCTTCACCGCCGGCGAGTTCCACTTGCGGCCGATCAGCCGCTTGACGGCGTAGACCGTGTTCTCGGCGTTGGTGATGGCCTGCCGCTTGGCGATGTGGCCCACCAGCCGCTTGCCGTTCTCGGCCACCGCCACCATCGAGGGTGTGGTCTTGTAGCCGCCCCGGTTGGGGATCACGGTCGGCGTGCCGTCCTCGACGATGGCGACGCACGAGTTGGTCGTACCCAGGTCGATCCCGATTACCTTCTCCATGCCGGTCCCATTGGGCTACAGGTCTCCCGGGCTAGCCCTTCAA
This sequence comes from Myxococcota bacterium, assembly GCA_022710245.1. The sequence continues at coordinate 467 of JAKLHH010000433.1, read as the reverse complement.
CGACTTCAAGAGCTCCTTCGCGGTCGTGTTGCCGGGATCGATCCTGAGGGCCTCTTGCAGCTCGCGACGAGCGTTTTTACTCATCCCTGCGGCCTCGCACACCCTCGCGAGGGTGATTCGCGCTTCCACAGAGTTCGCCTCATTTTGGACCGCTCTTGTAGCATAATCCTTAGCTTTAATCAAATCATCGCCGGCCAGCAGCGCCTCGGCCGCCTTGCACAGGTAGACGGCCTTGGGGAAGGCCTCCGCGGCGCTGACGAAGGACCTCCGCGCGGGCTCATTGCGGCCCACCGACTCCTCGAAGAGCCCCCGCTTGAAGTAGTTCTCTGCCGTCTGGCCCGCCGCCTTCTGCACCGCCTCGTCGTAGGCCGTGCGGTAGCTGGGGTCATCACTGAAGGTGACGGCGAGCTTGAGGCTGGCCGCGGCCGCCAGCAGGTGGCCTGCGGTGAGCTGCGCGCTGTCCTGCT
>JAKLHH010000432.1 GCA_022710245.1 Myxococcota bacterium | reverse complement strand
GCGCTCGCCGAGGGCGTGCTGGAGAGCGAGCTCTTCGGCCACGAGCGGGGCGCCTTTACCGGCGCGGTCTCGCGCCGCCGTGGGAAGATCGAGCTCGGCAACGAGGGCACCCTCTTCCTCGACGAGATCGGCGACGTGCCGGCGAAGGTGCAGGTGGACCTGCTGCGGGTGCTGCAGGAGCACAGCCTGACCCGCGTCGGCGGCAACGCGCCGATCCAGGTCACCTTCCGCCTGATCACCGCCACGCACCGCGACCTCGAGGCGGAGATGGCGTCGGGCCGCTTCCGCGAGGACTTCTACTTCCGCATCAACGTCCTCTCCATCAACCTGCCGCCGCTCCGCGAACGCCCCGAGGACGTGCCCCTCCTCGCGCAGCACTTCCTCGAGCGCTTCACCGCCCAGATGAACCGGCGCATCACCGGCTTCAGCGACGAGGCGATGGCCGCGCTCTCCGCCCACGCGTGGCCCGGCAACGTGCGCGAGCTGCAGAACGCCGTCGAGCGCGCCGTGGTGCTCACCCGCGGGAGCAAGATCACGCCCGAGGCGTTCCCCTTCGCGGCGCCCGACGCCGCGGCGCCGCAGGCGCTCTCGCTGGCCGCGATGGAGGAGGCGCACATCCGGCGGGTGCTGCTCGGCTGCGGCTACAACGTCAGCCAGGCGGCGAAGACCCTCGAGATCGACCGCGTGACCCTCTACAACAAGATGAAGAAGTACAACATCGAGCGGCCCTGAGGAGCACGCGGCGGTGAGCGTGCGCGTGCGGATCCTCGAGCTCGGCGGGCCTCTGCCGGGCCTCGCCGCGGCGGTGCTCGCGGGCCTGCCCGCGCCCTTCGCGGGCGGCGAGGTGCTGACCTCGGCGCAGGACCTCGCGCCCTGCCGCGACGACCGGCGCGGCCAGGTCGACGCGAGCTGCCTCCTCGGCCTGCTCCCCGACCCCGGGGCCGGCTGGCTCGTCCTCGGCCTGGCCGGCGTGGACCTCTTCCTGCCCGTGCTGACCTACGTCTTCGGCGCCTCGACGCTCGGCGGGCGCAGGAGCGTCCTCTCGACAGCGCGCCTCCGCCTCGACGACGACCCGCCCGGCCCGGTCACGTCGCCCCTCGTCCGCCGCACCACCGTGGAGAGCATGCACGAGCTCGGCCACGCGCTCGGCCTGGTCCACTGCGCGGTCGGCGAGTGCGCCATGCACCGCACCCTCTGGCCCGAGGCGATCGACCTCAAGCTGGCGGAGTACTGCCCGGCGTGCCGGGGCGTGCTCGAGCGCGGAGCCTGAGCAACCGCGCACGGTGAAGGACGAGCCGTGGTCGCGCGGCGCTCGTCGTCGAGTGGGTCGCGCCGCGAGTCGCGACTCGCCGCCTGGCCCCCGCCACCCGTTCGCGCTATAAGGCCCCATGCGCACGCGCTGCGTCTACGGACCGGTCCCCTCGCGACGCCTCGGGCGCTCGCTCGGGGTCGATCTGATCCCCTACAAGGTCTGCTGCTACGACTGCGTCTACTGCCAGGTCGGCAAGACCAGCGACCTCTCCGTGGAGCGGCGCGCCTTCCTCGACCCCGACGAGGTGGTGCGGCAGGTCGAGGCCGCGCTCCGCGAGGGCCGGCCCGCGGAGGGCATCACGCTCTCGGGCTCCGGCGAGCCGACGCTCTACCGCGAGCTCCCCGCGCTGGTCCGCGGCCTGCGCCGCGTGACCGAGCTCCCGCTCCAGCTCCTCACCAACGGGGGCCTGCTCTGGGACGACGAGGTCCGCGAGGCCGCGCTCCTCTTCGACCTGGTCGCGCCCTCGCTGGACGCCGCCGACGCGGAGACCTTCGCGGCGATCAACCGCCCGCACGCCTCGATCGACTTCCAGCGGATGTGGGACGGGCTCGCGCGCTTCTGCCGCGAGTACCGCGGGCGCTGCCGGCTGGAGGTGATGCTGGTCCAGGGCGTCAACGACTCGCCCACCGCGCTGGCTGCGCTCGCCTCGCGCGCGGCCTCGCTCGATGTCGAGGTCGACCTCAACACCGTGGTGCGGCCGCCCGCCTACCCGGTGGCGCCGCTCGACGACGCCGGACTGGAGAGCGCGCTCGCCGCCTTCGCGGGCTGCCGCGCCTCGCTGATCGCGCCGTTCAAGCGGGACGCCGCCGCCTCGAGCGCGACCCGTGCCACCCGCGAGCGCGTGCTCGAGACGCTCGCCCGTCGCCCCTGCACCCTGGCCGATCTGCGCGCCTCGCTGGGCCTCGCGGCGGGGGAGATCGAGGCGGCGCTGGCGGCCGCCGTCGACGAAGGCCTGCTCGAGGAGGAGCAGCGGCAGGCGGGCACCTACTACGTGATCCGCCGCCAGCCGCCAGCCCCGGGGCGCTAGCCCCCCATCTCCTCCTCCATCGCCGCGAGCTCCTCCGCCTTCAGGCTGGTGCTGTTCTTCTTGATCTGCTCCAGCAGGCCATCGGACTCCTCGACGAAGTCCAGCGCGCAGCCGGGGTGCAGATAGCCGGCGCCCTTGGTGACGAAGCTGCCGGTGTCGACCTCGCGCTCGATGGCGACGCGGAGCGCGCCCTTCTCGATGGTCTCCTCGCAGGCGATGCACTTCGAGCGGCCGCTCGGTGCGTGCTCGGCGTAGGGGAAGGCCGACGGCTTCTCCTTGCCGGCCGAGGCCGCCATGGTCTTCTCCAGCGCCTCGCGATCGGGGACCTCGCCCTCGTAGGTCTCGAGGTCCGCCTTCAGGAGCTTCGGCCGCGCGGCGGCCGCGCAGGGCAGGTGGTACCAGAGAAAGGACGGCTCGCCGCCATCGCTGAACGCGTTGACGGTCTCCTCGCCGAAGCGCAGCGCGCCCTTCTCGATCGTCTGCTTGCACTTGCGGCACTTGGCTCGTCCCGACTTCGCCTGCTCGATCATGGCACCCTCCTTTGAGGCCGCCGCCGGCTAGGCGCGGCGTGCCGCGCTAGAATCGCACGGACCGCGGCGGCGCCCAAGCGCGATCCTCCCGTTCGTACTGATCGTGGCCTCGGCCGTCGGCGTGAACCAGCCGTCACAGCCTCGGGGCCGCTGCCTGTGAAGCCCTGGTCACGGTAGGCACCGGATGCCGCGAGCAAGAACGTGATTGCGAGCACCTCGGCCCCGCGCCAGGTGGCACGCTGCCTGCTACGCGGGCTGAGGTAACCCACTCGCCACCAGGTGCAGCCCATGTCCCGCATCGCGCTCCCCGTCCCCGTCCTCGTCCTCTCCCTGACCCTCGCCAGCGGCTGCGGCGCCGTCGTCGGCCACCGCGTCCAGAAGGGGATGACCTTCTACCACGCCGGCAACCTCCCCTGCGCGATGGTCGTCTGGAACGACCTCGAGCCCGAGGAGCTGCGCATGAACCCGAAGGGGCACCTCCGCTACCTGGCCTACCGCGCGCTCACGCACTACCGCCTCGGCCAGCTCCCGGCCGCGCACCACTTCCTGGCCCGGGCGCTCCAGGCGGCGCAGTACGCCAGGCCCGGGTGGCTCTCGTCCCAGATCGAGGGCGAGCTGCACACGCTGGCTCGCACCGGCGGACGGGCCGTGGGCGCCATCGCGGGGCCGCCCGCGCCTGCACCCGCCCCCGACGTGGTCACCATCCAGTGATCCCCCGCAAAAAAAAACGCCGGGCTGGTGCCCGGCTCATTCACGATTCGACGAATCGATATCGTCTCTACGAGCTCTGAGCTATCGCGCTAGATGACCTTCTGCACCGAGACGGCCTGCAGGCCTTTCGGGCCACGCTGCACCTCAAACTCCACCCGCTCACCCTCCGCCAGGGAGCGAAAGCCCTCCATGGTGATCGCCGTGTAGTGAACGAAGACGTCCTCACCGGTCTCCTGAGAGATGAACCCGTAGCCCTTTGCGTCGTTGAACCACTTCACTGTACCCTGCATCGTCCATCCTTGTTGCTGTAGGCCGTCCAAGTGCCGACCCGGTGTCGCACTCGACTCCGGAACCGAATACGGCGCTGCAGAGCCAATCTCGGCAGCTTCGGTCCCCTCTTCATGGAGTCGAGCAGACAAAAGTAGAGCAGCGAAGGTGAGACGGGTCAACACTCTTGATGTTGGTTTTTCGTCGGAGAGCGATGATCGCTGCGGTTGAAATTTTCCAGAGCGCCTCAGCCGCGAGGCGCGTCTCGACGGCGCCGCGCGACGAGGATCAGGATCGCCAGCGCCAGCGGCCCGCCGCACGTCCTCGCGTCACCGCCAGCGCCGATCGAGCAGCCCCCGGCGAGCGAGCTGCGCGGCGTCTCGCCTGGCGGCAAGAACGGACGCACGTCGCCGGTCGGGAGCGGATCGCCATCGCCGCGCGGGAGCGCGTCGAGCTGCTGGCCGTCGCCGTCCTTCTTCGTCACCTTGCTGTCGTGCTTGACGCCGCTGTCGGGGTCCGGCGTCGACGCGTCGGGGTCGACCGGCGTCACGCAGGAGCCGGTGGCCGTCTCCACCTGGATGTCGTCGCCGTAGTAGAAGCGGAGCATCTCGACGTAGGGCCCTTCTGCGCCAGGCACTGCGAGCCGTTCTGCGAGAAGCAGCCGCGGTTGTAGTAGTTCGAGGGGTCCTTCCAGCCGAGCGAGGTCTGCTCGACGCCGCTCCCGGACTTGCCCTCGTTGTAGGTCACGTACTTCTCGGTGCTGGTCGGGTCGGGATCGCCCGAGGCCCACACGCAGCTCGAGGCGCTCGGCTTGCCGCCGGCGACGAAGAAGGCGCAGATGACGAGCGGCGACTTGCCGGACGGCGTGTAGACGAGCACCTGCCCCGAGGTGGCCTTCACCGCGTCGAGGTGCTTCTGCGCGGGCTGCGTGCCGCAGGTGTAGACCTGATCGCCGGTGCCGTCCTTGACCGAGCCGGAGGTCGCGATCTTGTAATACATGTACGTCCGCGCCGCGACCGCCTGCGCCTTGAGCGCCTCGAGGTCGGCGGCGCCGTTCTCGCAGGTGATCACGTGCGGGAGGTAGTCGGTCTCGACGTCCTTGGTCCCCTTGCCCTGGACCTCGACGGTGCACTGGGCGGAGAGCGGCCAGCTGAGCCGGCTCACGTCGAACCCATCGCGGCAGCCGGCCAGGAGGAGCAACGCGAGGAGCCCGGGCCAGAGGCGACGCATGCCCCAGTATAGCTGCAGGGGTGGTGCCACGGATACGGACACGTGCCTACGCATGCTTGCGTGACGATGACCCGCGCGGACGCGGCAGGGTGCGGCCTCGAGGTTGCACACGCGTGGTCCTGGTCACCGTGTCGGCGGTGGCAGCTCCTCGACCTCAGCGGCGCGTCCTCGATGTGGGCAGGCCGATTGGGAGTGGGGACGAGGAGTCGGCCGTGTGGCCTACCCCGGCGCCGCGACCTTGAGCCGCAGCACCCCCTGGCGTGGACGCACGCTCACCACGTCGACGGTCAGCGCCTCGCCCGGCGTGTGCGGGTGCCCGTCGACGAGGATGCCCTGCGCCCCGCAGCACTGCAGCTGTACGCGCCAGCCGCCTGGCCCCTCGGCGACGATCACCCCCGCCAGGCCGCGCGGCGCCTGGAGGCGAGCGACGTACTCGAGGGCCCAGCGCGCGTTCGCGGCGGCCTCCACGCGCTTCATCTCGCGCTCGGTCGCCTCGGCGGCAGCGAGGACCGTGAGGAGCGCCTCCGGGCCGCACGGCGGCGGCAGGCCCGCCAGCGCGGCCACCAGCTGACGCTGCGCGACGAGATCGCCGTAGCGGCGGAGCGGCGAGCTCACCTGCGCGTAGGCGTCGAGGCCGAGGCCGGCGTGGGGCGCCGCCGCCAGCGAGAGCGCGACCGGCGGCAGCGCGCGGCGCAGGCGCGAGGGCGAGCTGCCGGCAGGCAGCGCCTCGCCCGGCGGCTGCACGCGGTGGATGATCGGCACGCCGAGGCGCGCGGCCTCTCGCGCCGCGAGCGCGTTGACCAGGATCATCAGCTCGGCCACCAGCGCCCGGCTCGGCGAGTCCGGCGGGATCGGCTTGACCTGGATCGTCGCGCCGTCGGGCGAGACGTGGAGCTTCCACTCGGCGCGGCGGAAGGTCAGCGCGCCGCGCTGCCGCCGCGCCTCGCCGAGCTGCCTCGCGGCGCGGTCGAGGAGGCGGAGCGTGGTGGCTGTCTGGCCCTCGCCGCTCGCGAGGAGGGCGTCGGCCTGCTCGTAGTCGAGGCGCTCGCGCACCTCGAGCATGACCCGCTCGAGGCGATGCTCGCGGAGGCGCCCCTCGCCATCGAGCCAGACCGTGGCGCGGAGCGCCGGCCGCGGCGCGCCGGCGCGCAGGCTCGCCAGCTCGCAGCCGAGCCGCTCGGGGAGCATGGTGATCCGACCGGTGGGCAGGTAGACCGTGCTGCCGCGGCGGAGCGCCTCGTGGTCGACGGGGTCGCCGGGCTGCACCCAGGCGGTGAGGTCGGCGATGTCGATGTCCACGCGGAGCAGGTGGCCCTCGACGCGCGCCGAGAGCGCGTCGTCGACCTCGCGGGTCTCCTCGTCGTCGATGGTGAACGCCGCGGTCTCGACGCGCGCGCCGCGCTCCGCCGGTCGCATGGCCTCCACCTGCGCGAGCGCCGCCGCCGGGTGCTCGGCGCGCAGGTCGGCCTGCAGCACCTCCAGCTCGGCCGTCACCGGCAGGTGCCCGCCCGCCAGCAAGAGCTCGAAGGCCGCCCGATCGGGGTCCCCTCCGAGCTCCTCGAGCGCGCGGTCGAGGAGGCGATCCGTCGCGCCGCGCAGGTGCCGCTCGAGGC
>JAKLHH010000431.1 GCA_022710245.1 Myxococcota bacterium | reverse complement strand
TGGAGCGACCCCGCGCAGATCGGCCCCGAGCTCCTCGCCCGCGGCAAGAAGCTCCGCCTGACGCCGGTGCCGAACGACACCACCGCGAGCGCGCTGCACAGCTTCCGCATCCAGGGCGCCGAGGTCGGCCGCTACGTCTACGTGCTGGTGAAGAAGGGGCTCCGCTCCTTCGGCGGCTACATCCTGGGCGAGCCCCACGATCAGATCTCGCGCGTCCCCGAGTTCCCGCGCGTCCTCAAGATCGCCCAGAGCGGCGCCGTCCTCAGCCTGACCGGCGACCGCAAGCTCTCCCTCTACGCGCGCGACGTGGCCGGGATGCACGTCGAGCTGGCGCGCGTGCTGCCCGAGCAGCTCGCGCACCTGGCCGTGCAGCACCGCAACAGCTTCGCCAGCCCCGGCTACTACTACGGCAACCTCAGCGAGGACGCGCTCAGCGAGCTCACCGCCTTCGAGCGCGAGCTGCCGAAGCTCCCGCCCGGCAAGGGGCAGTACGAGGCGCTCGACCTCTCCAAGCACCTGGCGGCGCCGGGCGGCCGCAAGCTCGGGCTCTTCCTGCTCAAGGTGCAGGCCTGGGACCCGCAGACCAAGCAGACGAGCTACGAGAGCGACCGCCGGCTGATCCTCGTCACCAACCTCGGCCTCATCGTCAAGGACCAGGCCGACGAGAGCCACGAGGTCTTCGTGCAGTCGATCGCCACCGGCGACCCCGTCGCTGGCGCGCGCGTCGAGGTGATCGGTCGCAACGGCCTGCCCGTGGTCGCCGCGGTGACCGACGCCAGCGGCCGCGCCCACCTGCCGCCCCTCGAGCAGTACAAGCGGACGCAGGCGCCGACCCTCTACCTGGCGCGCCTGGGCAGCGACGCCTCCTTCCTCCCCTGCGACTCGCACGAGCGCACCCTGAACCTCTCCCGCTTCGACACCGGCGGCGTCACCGAGCGCTCGCGCCCCGAGGGCCTCACCGCCTACCTCTTCTCCGACCGCGGCCTCTACCGGCCGGGCGACGAGGTGCGGGTCGGCGTCATCGTCAAGCACCGCGACTGGCGGCGGAGCCTCAAGGGGATCCCGCTCGAGCTCACGGTCAGCGACCCGCGCGGCCTGGTGATCCGGCGCGAGAAGCGGCGCCTCGGCGAGGCGGGCTTCGAGGAGCTCCGCCACCGCACCGAGGAGAGCGGCCTCACCGGCACCTACGTGGTCAAGCTCCACGTGGTCAAGGACGACCAGCCGGACGCGCTCCTCGGCTCGACCACCGTGCAGGTCCGCGAGTTCCTCCCCGACCGGATGAAGATCGCAGCCACCCTCTCCGCGCAGAACCCGGGCGGCTGGGTCAGCCCGAAGGGGCTCAAGGCCACGGTGACGCTGCAGAACCTCTTCGGCACCCCGGCGACGAGCCGCGAGGTCCGCGCCCAGGTCGAGCTCTCGCCCGCCTTCCCCGCCTTCCGCCAGCACCCGGGCTTCCAGTTCCACGACTGGATGCGCGCGCCGCAGAGCTTCTCCGAGCGGCTCGACGACGCCACCACCGACGAGAAGGGCGAGGCGAGCCTGGCGCTGAACCTGGAGCGCTTCGCGGCCGGGACCTACCAGCTCAAGCTCACCGTGGAGGGCTTCGAGGCCGAGGGCGGGCGCGGGGTGAGCACGATCGCCTCCGCGCTCGTCTCGCCGCTGCCCTTCCTGGTCGGCTGGAAGGCGGACGGCGAGCTCGCCTACATCAATCGCGGCGCGAGGCGCAACGTGGAGCTGATCGGCGTCGGGCCGCGCGGTGACCGACGCGCGGTCGGGGGCCTGCGGCTGGTCCACCTCGAGCGCAAGGTGGTCTCGGTGCTGACGCGGCAATCGAGCGGCGTCTACGGCTACGAGTCGGTGCGGCGCGAGGTGACCCTCTCCGAGCGCTCCCTCTCGCTCGCCGCCGAGGGGACCCGGCTGCCGCTCGCGACCGGGCGCGCGGGCGACTTCGCGTACGTGCTCCGCGACAGGGCCGACCGCGAGCTGGGCCGCGTCGAGTACAGCGTCGCCGGCGAGGCGAACCTGGCCCGCGCGCTCGACCGCAGCGCCGAGCTCGGCCTCACGCTGAAGCGGCGCGACGTCGTCGCCGGCGAGGAGCTCGAGCTGCAGGTGAAGGCGCCCTTCGTGGGCGCCGGCCTGATCACCATCGAGCGCGAGAAGGTCCTCGCGCACCGCTGGTTCAAGACCACCACCACCAGCAGCGTGCAGACGATCAAGGTCCCAGCGGACCTCGAGGGCAACGGCTACGTCTCGGTGGCGCTCCACCGCTCGCTCGCCTCCGAGCAGATCTTCACCTCGCCGCTCAGCTACGGCGTGGTCCCCTTCTCCATCAGCAAGAAGCAGCGCACGGCCGAGATCAGCCTCTCCACCCCCGAGGTGGTCAAGCCCGGCCAGCCGCTCGCCATCCGCTACCGCGTCGATCGCAAGGCGAAGCTCATCCTCTTCGCCGTCGACGAGGGCATCCTGCAGGTCGCACGCTACCGGGCGCCCGACCCGCTCTCGCACTTTCTGCAGAAGCGCGCGCTCGAGGTGCGCACCGCGCAGCTCCTCGACCTCACCCTCCCCGAGTTCCGCCACCTCGCCTCGGCGGCGGGCGGCGACGACGAGGGGCGCCGGGCGATCGCCGGCAACCTGAACCCGTTCAAGCGGCGGCGCGACCCGCCGGTCGCCTGGTGGTCGGGGATCGTCGAGGGCGACACCCGCGAGCGCGAGCTCCGCTACCTGGTGCCGGAGAGCTTCAACGGCACGCTGCGGGTGATGGCGGTGGCGGTGACGCCGAGCGCGGTGGGCGCCGCCGAGCGCGAGGCGCGCGTGCGCGGCGACTTCGTCATCAGCCCGAACGCACCCACCTTCGTCGCGCCGGGCGACGAGTTCGTGGTCTCGGTGGGGCTCGCCAACAACACGAGCGGCGCCGCGCAGGTGCGCCCCGGAGGGGTACGGCAGTCGCGCGGAGCGGCCGCGAGCAACAACGTGGAGGGCTCCGGCAAGGAGGCCAGCGTGCAGCTCGCGCTCGCGGCCTCGCAGCACCTCGAGGTGCTGGGGCCGAGCCAGGTGAGCCTCTCCATCGGCGAGAAGCGCGAGGGCAAGGCGCGCTTCCGCCTGCGCGCGCGGAGCCTCCTCGGCTCGGCGACGCTCGCCTTCACCGCCTCGCTCGGCGGCCGGTCGGCGCGCCTCGCCACCGATCTCAGCGTGCGCCCGGCGAGCCCGTACCTGGCCACGCTCGCGGTGGGGAGCGTGAGGGACGGCGAGGTCAAGGTCCCGGTCCCGCGCAGCCTCTACCCGGAGCACCGCCAGCTCGAGGCGGGCATCTCCGCGCTCCCGCTCGGGCTCGCGCACGGGCTGATGACCTACCTGGAGAAGTTCCCCCACGGCTGCACCGAGCAGCTGGTCAGCCAGGCGGTGCCGGCGCTCGTCGCGCGCAAGCACAAGGAGCTCGGCCTCGCCGCCGAGGCCGCCGAGCAGAGCCTGCGCCGCGTGATCGCCACGCTGCGCACGAGGCAGAACAGCGAGGGCGGCTTCGGCCTCTGGGTCTCCCACCCGCGCACAGCGGAGTTCGCCAGCGTCTACGCGCTCCACTTCCTCGGCGAGGCGAAGGAGCGCGGCGTGGCGGTGCCTGAGGACGTGCTCCGCGCCGGCCACGGCTGGCTCCGGCAGCTCGCCGCGGGCGAGGGCGAGGAGCTCGCGGGCGAGCGGCTCCGCGCCTACGCGATCTACGTGCTGACGCGGGCCGGGATGGTGACCGGCGGGCAGGCGGCCGCGCTGCAGCGGCGCCTGGAGAAGGCGCAGGTGAAGGGCTGGAAGAAGGACCTCGCCGGCATCTACCTGGCGGCGACCTACAAGCTGCTCAAGCAGGAGCGCCTGGCGACGGGCCTGATCGCCGAGGCGATCTTCGGCGAGGAGAAGCGCGTCGACTACGACCACTACTACGACGGCCTGATCCGCGACGCGCAGCTCCTCTACGTCCTCGGGCGCCACTTCCCGCAGCTCGCCGCGCAGGTCAGCGCCGGCGGCGTGCGCAGCCTGGTCTCCGCCCTCGGCCGGGGCAGCTACAACACGCTCTCCTCGGCCTACGTCCTCCTCGCCCTCGACGCCTACGCGGCGACCGCGAGCCAGGGCGGCAGCCGAGCCGTCGCCGAGCTCGCGCAGGGCGGGGCGCGGCGGCAGCTGTTGGTCGCGGCAGCTACGCCCGACCGCCCTACCTGGGCGGCGCCGCGACAGCCGCTCGCCGGGCTCTTCCCGAGGGTCACCTTCTCCGAGGCGGCGCTCGCGCTCGCCTTCCAGAGCTCGGGGGGCTTCGAGGCCTTCTGGAGCCTCACCCAGGCGGGCTACGACCGCGCCGCGCCGAGCTCGGTCTTGAAGCAGAAGGTGGAGGTCTTCCGGGAGCTCGTCGACGACGCGGGCAAGCCAGTGACCAAGGTCGCGCTCGGCGACGAGGTGCAGGTGCGCCTGCGCCTGCGCTCGCTCGGCGGGACCCAGGGCGGCCTCGCGGTGGTCGACCTCCTGCCGGGCGGCTTCGAGGTGGTGGTGGAGCCACTGGCGCGGCCGCGTCGGGGCACGGCCGGCGACGACGAGGAGGACGAGGGCGGCGGCGCCCGCCCGGCGCGCGGCGGCGGCGGGCTCGCGTTCGCGCTCGGCAGCTCGACCTGGAACCCGGAGTTCGGCGACGTGCGCGAGGATCGCGTGGTGCTCTACGGCTCCATCGGGCCGAAGGCCGAGGAGCTCAGCTATCGCGTCAAGGCCACCGTCGCCGGCAGCTTCGTGGTGCCGCCGGTCAAGGCCGAGTCGATGTACGACCGCAGCGTGTTCGCCCGCTCCCTCGGCGGCAAGATCACGGTGACCAGGGAGTGAGCGAGGTGGCGCGAGCGACCCCAGCTGGCAAGGGCCCTCGCTGGCGAGCGGCGCTGCGCCTGGTCCGGCGCGCGCTGCGCCCGCTCCGGCGCGGACGCTGGCGCTGGCCGCTCCGCCTCCTCGGCGCCGCGCTCCTCCTCGTCGCGGTGGGGAAGGTGCTGCCGCGGGTCTGGCCCAAGCAGCCGCTCTCGCTCGGCTACGCCTCCTCGATCGCGGTCACCTCGGAGCGGGGCGAGCTCCTGCGCCTGACGCTCACCCCCGACCAGCAGTACCGGCTGTGGACGCCGCTCGCGAAGATCTCGCCGCAGCTCGTGGAGGCCGTGCTCCTCTACGAGGATCGTCACTTCTACCACCACCCGGGGGTGAACCTCGCCTCGCTGGTGCGCGGGGCCTGGAGCACCTACGGGCCCGGCGCCAGCCGCCGGGTGGGCGGCTCCACCATCACCATGCAGCTCGCGCGGCGGCTCTACCACCTCCGCTCGAGCGGCCTCGGCGGCAAGCTCGCGCAGCTCGCGCGGGCGGTGCAGCTCGAGCTCCTCTACACCAAGGACGAGCTCCTCGAGGCCTACCTCAACCTCGTCTCCTACGGCGGCAACGTGGAGGGCGTCGGCGCGGGCGCGCTGGTCCACCTGGGCAAGCGCCCCGACCGCCTGCTCCTCGGCGAGGCGCTCGCGCTGGCGGTGATCCCGCAGAACCCGCTGCAGCGCGGGCCGCGCGGGCCGAGCTGGCCGCCGGCGCTGGAGGCGCGGCGCGCGGCGCTCCTCGAGGACTGGGCGCGCCGGCACCCCCGCTCGCCTGACCTCGAGCTGGCGCGGGTGCCGATCACGCTCCGCGGCGGACCCCGGAGCCTGCCCTTCGAGGCGCCGCACCTCGTGGAGCGCGTCCTCGCCTCCCGGCGCGGTGGGCGCCAGCTCGAGACCACCGTCGACCTCCAGCTGCAGCACCTGGTCGCCCGCCAGCTCCGGGGCTACCTCGAGCGCGAGGGGCGCCGCGGCCTGCGCAACGCCGCCGCGCTCCTCGTCGACCGCCGCACGATGGCGATCAAGGCCTCGGTCGGCTCCCGCGACTTCTTCGACCGCGCGCTCTGCGGGCAGGTGGACGGCACGCGAGCGCGCCGCTCCCCGGGCTCGACGCTGAAGCCCTTCGTCTACGCGCTGGGCATCGAGCAGGGCGTGATCCACACCCAGACCATGCTGAAGGACGCGCCGACGGTCTACGCGGGCTACCACCCGGAGAACTTCGACCGCCACTTCCTCGGGCCCATCGCCGCCGAGGAGGCGCTGGTCAGGAGCCGCAACATCCCCGCGCTGGCCGTCGCCGAGCGGCTGCGCGGCACGACGCTCCACGAGCTCCTGCGCGCGGCGGGCGTCGCCGGGCTCCGCGCCGAGGAGCGCTACGGGCTCGGCCTCGCGCTGGGCGGGGTCGAGCTGACCATGGAGGAGCTGGTGGCGCTCTACGCCGCGCTCGGCAACGGGGGCCTCTGGCGGCCGCTCCGCGTGCTCGGCGAGGAGCCGCTCGCGCCAGGGCGCCGGCTCCTCGGCGAGGAGGCCGCCTTCGCCACGCTGGAGATGCTGCGGACGAACCCGCGGCCGGACGCGCCGGGCCTGCGCGCGGCCGGGAGGCTGCCGGCGGTCTACTGGAAGACCGGCACCTCGCACGGCTTCCGCGACGCCTGGTCGGTCGGCCTCGTCGGCCCCTACGTCCTCGCCGTCTGGCTCGGCAACTTCTCTGGCGAGGGCAGCCCGGCGCTGGTCGGCGCCAGCGCCGCCGCGCCGCTCTTCTTCGAGCTGATCGACGCGCTCGCTGCCTCGGGGCGCGACCTCCGCGAGCCGCCGCGCCCGCGGC
>JAKLHH010000430.1 GCA_022710245.1 Myxococcota bacterium | reverse complement strand
GGCCGCACCCACTGGCCGACCTGGAGCCCCGTCACCCCCGCGCCGACCTCCTCGACGACGCCAGCGCCCTGGTGACCGCAGATCGCCGGGAACGAACCCGGGCGACGCCCGTAGCTCCCCTCGATCAGGTTCACGTCGGCAGGGTCGAGGGAGGCGCAGCGCATGCCGACGCGCACCTCGCCCGGACCCGGCGGGCAGAGCTCCTGCTCCTCGAGGCGCACGACCTCGGCGGGCGGACCGTGCCGATCGATGACGGCGGCGAGGACGCGCATGGCTCAAGGGTTGGTCGCGGCAGCGTCGCCCGACCGCCTGACCTGGGCGGCGCCGCGACCATCCTCCCAGAGGAGCGCGGACGCGCCGAGCGCGGCCGGCGCCGCGGCGAGGAGCTCTGCGCCGAGCCCGCTGACCAGGGACGCGAGCTCCTCGGCGCCCGCCCCTGGCCGCAGCGCGCCGACGAACTCCGCGTGGCGGCGGCCTCGCCGGTACTCGGGCTCGCGCGGCGGGTGGCGCAGGTACCGCTCCATCAGCTCGGGCCGCGGCGACATCAGCAGCGTCGTCGAGTAGTAGAGGAGCTCGCGGCCCCGGTAGATGCAGCCGCCGCCCACCTTGCGATCCTCGAGGACCAGGTCCGAGTGGCCCTCGCGGCGCACGCCGGGCAGGCCGAGCCGGGCGAGCGCGGCCGCGAGCCAGCCGGTGAGCCGCTCGAAGTGCTCCAGGTTGCGCCCGATGCCCGGCACGCGCAGCGCGACCCCGACGATCAGGTTCCCCGGGTCGAGGACCACCGCGCAGCCGCCGCCGCGCCGCCGGACCAGCGGCACGCGGTCCTCGCGGCAGGCCTCGAGCTCGAGCTCGAGCTCGGGCTTGCTGCCGCGGCCGAGGACGACGGCGGTGCCGGGGAACTGGTAGACGCGGAGCCGCGGCTGGCCGTCGGCGAGGGTCGCCTCGAGGAGCGGCTCGTCGTCGCGGTGCTCCTCGATGACGACGCCGTCGATCATGCGGTCGGGGGCCATGCGAGCCTCAGTCCGTTCCCTTCTCCGGCTCGATGCTCCGATGATAGCGCAGTGAAGCTCCGCAGCCCTACCCCCTCGCGCGCGGCGGGTTGATGTGGATCGGCTCGCCGGCGGCCACCTCGGCCGCCTCCATCAGCGCCTCGGAGAGGGTCGGGTGCGGGTGGATGGTGGTGAGCAGGTCCTCGAGGGTGGCGCCCATCTCGATCGCCAGCGTCGCCTCGGCGATCAGCTCGGAGGCCGAGGGCCCGACGATGCCGACGCCGAGGATCAGCCCGCCCTCGGGCTCGCAGATGATCTTCACCAGGCCCTCGGTGCGCCCGAGGCTGCGCGCGCGGCCGAGCGCCGAGAGCGGGAAGCGGCCGACCTTCACCGGCAACCCCTGGGCGGCGGCCTCCTGCTCGGTGATGCCCGTCCAGGAGATCTCCGGGTCGGTGAAGACCACCGCCGGGATGGCGCGGTTGTCGAAGGCCGCCGGGCGCCCCGCGATCACCTCGGCGACCACGTGCGCCTCGCGGCTCGCCTTGTGCGCCAGCATCGGCCCCGGGGTGATGTCGCCGATGGCGAGGATGTGCGGGACGCGCGTGCGCCCCTCGGGGGTCACCTCGACCTGCCCCTGCGCGTTCGGGGCGAGGCCGACGCGCTCGAGGCCGAGGTCGCGCGTGTTCGGCCGCCGGCCCACCGCGACCAGCACCTGGTCGACCTCGAGGCGTCGCGCCTCGCCGTGGTGCTCGGCGGTGACCAGGTACCCGCCCGCGCTGCGCTCGATGGCGGTCACCTTCGACTCGACGAGGAAGCCCTCGAAGCGCTTCTCGCAGGCGCGCACCATCACCTCGACCAGGTCGGGGTCGGCGCCGAGGAGCAGGCGGGGGAAGAACTCGACCACCGTCACCTGCGAGCCGAGCCCGGCGTAGACGAGGCCCATCTCGAGGCCGATGTAGCCGCCGCCGACCACCAGGAGCCGCTTCGGGATCTCCGGGAGGCGCAGCGCGTCCGCCGAGGACCAGACCGGGAGGTTGTAGGCCGCCGGGATCTCGTTGATGGAGGAGCCGGTGGCGAGGATGCAGTGCTGGAACTGGATGCCGGAGACCTCGCTCCCCTCGAGGCGCAGCGTGTGCTCGCCGTCGAGGCGCGCGCGGCCATGGATCACCTCCACCCCGCGCTTCTTCAGCAGCCCCGCGACGCCGTTCGAGAGGCTGCTCACCACCTTCTCGGTGAAGGCGCGCAGCCCGGCCGGGTCCACCTGCGGGTCCTGGAAGGTGATGCCGAGCTCCTTCGCGTGGCGCGCCCCCTCGATCACCTCGACGGCGTGGATCAGCGTCTTCGAGGGGATGCACCCCTCGAGGAGACAGACGCCGCCCAGGCGCTCGCGCTCCTCCACCAGCACCACCTCGAGGCCGAGGTCGGCCGCGTGCAGCGCCGCCACGTAGCCGCCGGGGCCGCCCCCGACCACGACGACCTGGGTCTCCTGCTGCAGGCTCCCCATCACCATGGTGTGTCTCCTCCTCGTCTCATCTCGGCTCTCCATCCCCCGCGCTGCTGCTCCTGCCTCTGCACCCCTCGCGCTAGGTCTCGAGGAGGAGCAGGTTCGGGTCGGAGAGCTGGCGCACCATCTCCGTCACGAAGCGCGCCGCGTCCGCCCCGTCCGCGATGCGGTGGTCGAAGGCGAGCGTGAGCGGCAGCATCTTGCGGATCACGATCTCGCCGCCCCGGACGACCGGCTTCTCCTGCACCTTGCCCATGCCGAGGATGGCCACCTCGGGGTAGTTGATCGCCGGGATCAGCGCGGTGCCGCCGAGCGGTCCGATGTTGGTGATGGTGAAGGTGCCGCCGCGCAGCTCGTTCACGTCGAGGGCCCCCTCGCGGGCGCGCGTGGAGAGCTCCTCCAGGTCGCGAGCGATCTGCAGGATGCTCTTGCGATCGGTCTCCTTCACCACCGGCACCACCAGGCCCTTGCCGGTGTCGGCGGCGATCCCGATGTTGTAGTAGCGCTTGTAGATGACCTCCTCGGTGAAGGGGTCGAGGCTGGCGTTGAAGGCCGGCGTCGCCCGCAGCCCGGCGGTGACCGCCTTGATGACGAAGGCGAGCAGCGTCAGGCGGCCGCCCTCCTGTCCGCTCCGCCGCGCGCGCTCCTTCTGCCGGAACTCCTCGAGCAGCGTCACGTCGGCCTCGTCGAGGTGCGCGACGTGCGGCACCAGGATCATCGAGGTCGTCATCTTGTGCGCGACGCGGCGGCGGATGGAGCGGAGCGCCTCCCGCGTGACCGGCCCGAACTGCGAGAAGTCGGGGAGCGGCTCGAGGTCGAGGAAGGGGATCCCCGAGGGGCCGGGGAAGACGTGGTGAGGCGCCGCGGGAGGCGCGGCCTGGGCCGCCGCTGCCTCCCCGTGACCGTCGCCGGCCACGGCCTGCGCCGGCTGCGAGGCGAGCTGCCCCGCGGAGGCGCGCACGTCGCTCATGGTGACTCGCCCGCCGGGCCCCGTCGGATGCACCCGGTGCAGATCGACCTTCAGCTCGCGCGCCAGCCGGCGCGTGGCCGGGGCGGCGGGCACCGGCCGCTCGCCTCCCTGCAGCGCGTGCACCGCGGACGGCGCCTGGGCCGGCGCGGCCTGCGGCGCTCCCTGGGCCGGCGCGGCCTGCGGCCTCCCCTGGGCCGGGGCCTGCGCGAGGGCCGGGGCGGGCGGCACGCTGGCCTGCCTGCCGGGCGGCGGGGCGGCGGGCTTCGGCCGCGGCTCCTCCTCCACCAGCTCGGGCTTCGCCGTCTGCAGCGACGGCGGCGGCTTGCGCTCGCTCGACCCCGCCTGGCGCGCCTCGGCGGGCGTCGGCGCGGGCTCCCCGGGTGCCGGCTGCCCCGCCGCGGGCCGCGCGGCCCCTCGCTCCTCGAGCTCGACCAGCACCTGACCCACCATCACCACGTCGCCTGGCTTGCCCGCCAGGGAGACGACGCGCCCGGCCACGGGCGAGGGGATGGTGACGGCGGCCTTGTCGGTCTCCACGTCGACGAGCGGCGCGTCCTCGGCGATCTCGTCGCCCTCCTTCACGTGCCACTTGAGGATCTCCCCCTCGTGGATGCCCTCGCCGAGGTCCGGGAGCTTGAAGCTGTACATGGCCTGCTCTCCTTCAGCGGTCCTGGATCTAGAAGTCCAGCGTCTCCTCGATCGCCTGCACGAGCTGCTTCACGTCGGGGAAGTAGAGCTGCTCGCGCCCGAAGTACGCGGTGTTCACGTCGAAGCCGGTGACGCGCTTGACCGGCGCCTCCAGGTAGAGGAGCGCGCCGTCGTTGATCCGCGCGATCACCTCGGCGGCGACGCCGAGGTTACGCGGCGCCTCCTGCGCGATCACCACGCGGCCGGTGCGCCTGACCGAGTCGAGGATGGTCTCGTGGTCGAGCGGCGAGATGGTGAGGAGGTCGATCAGCTCCACGCTGGCGCCGCGCCTCGCCTGCACCTCGGCGACCGCCTGCAGGCAGGGGCGCATCATCGCGCCCCAGCCGATCAGCGTGACGTCCTTGCCGTCCTGCACGACCTGCGCGCGGCCGAGCTCGAGGGTCTCCTCGGCCTCGGGCACCTCCTCGCGGAACGCGCGGTAGGAGCGCTTGGGCTCCATGAAGATCACCGGATCAGGGTCGCGGAGCGCCGAGAGGAGGAGCGCGCGGGCGTTGCGCGGCCCCGAGGGGATGACGACCTTGAGCCCGGGCAGGTGCGCCCAGAGGGTCTCGCGGCTCTCCGAGTGGTGCTCGAGCGCGCGCACGCCGCCGCCGTAGGGCATGCGCAGGACCATCGGCACGCTCCAGGTGCCGAGGCTGCGCTGGCGGTAGCGCGCGGCCGCGCCCTCGATCTGCGGGAGCGCGAGGTAGGAGAAGCCGCAGAACTGCATCTCCGGCACGGGCCGCAGGCCGGCGAGCGCCATCCCGATGGCGGTGCCGACGATCCCCGACTCGGCGAGCGGCGTGTCCATCACCCGCGCGGGCCCGAACTCGGCGAGCAGCCCGTCGGTGACCCGGAAGACGCCGCCGTCCTTGCCCACGTCCTCGCCCATCACGACGACGCGCGGGTCCCTCGCCATCTCCTGGCGGAGCGCGAGGTTGATCGCCTGGACCATGGTGAGCTTCGGGCTCCCGGCGGGCGCCGGCGCGGGGCGGAGCGGCCCCGCCCAGGTGACGCGCGGCCGCTCGTCGCAGAGGTCCGCGCCAGGGTCGCCGGCGGCGCGGGCGCGCGCGAGGAGCTCGAGGCGCTGCGCCTCGAGGGCGGGCGTCGAGCTGGCGAGGACGTGATCGAAGAGGACGTCGGGGCGGGTCTGCCGCGGCGCCTCCACCGCCTTCACGGCGCGCTCGATCTCGCCCTGCACGCGGGTCTCCAGCGACGCCTGCCACTCGCTGGTCCAGAGCCCGCGGCGCTCGAGGTAGGCGCGCAGGCGCGGGAGCGGCTCGCGTCCCCAGGCCTCCTTGGCCTCGGCCTCGTCGCGGTACTTGCCGGGGTCGTCGGCGGTGGTGTGCATCAGCAGGCGATAGGTGACCGCCTCGATCAGGGTCGGGCCCTCGCCGCGGCGGGCGCGGTCCAGCGCCTCGCGCGTCGCGCGATAGACCGCGAGGGCGTCGTTGCCGTCCACCTGCACCCCCTGCACGCCATAGCCGATCGCCTTCTGCGCGATGGTCTCCGAGGCGGTCTGCATGCGGCGCGGCACCGAGATCGCCCACTGGTTATTCTGGCAGATGAAGACCACGGGCGCCTTCCAGACCCCGGCGAAGTTGAGCGCCTCGTGGAAGTCGCCCTGCGAGGTGGCGCCGTCGCCGAAGAAGGTGACGACGGCGGTCTCCTGCTCGCCCTGCTGGCGGGCGGCGTAGGCGATGCCGACCGCGTGCGGGAGCTGCGAGGCGAGGATCACCGTCTGGGGGAGCGTGCGCGCCTCGCGCGCGAGGGTGTTGCCCTCCTCGAGGCCGTTGAAGTAGGTCAGCGCCAGCTCGAGGGGCTCGCCGCGCATCAGCCGCGCGCCGAGCTCGCGGTAGGCGCCCACCATCCAGTCGTCCTTGCGCATGGCGAGGGCCGCGGCGCAGACGATCGCCTCGTGCCCGGTGGTCGGCGGGAAGGTGCCGAGGCGGCCCTGGCGCTGCAGCTTCAGCATGCGCTCGTCGACCTGCCGGGCGAGGACCATGGCGTGGTAGAGGCGGCGGAGCTCGTCATCGGAGAGGCGCGGGTCGAGCGCCTCGTCCAGGTTGCCCTTCTCGTCGAGGATCTGGAGGTACGGGACGGTGAAGCGGGCGACTTCGGTGATCGGCATCGAGGACCTCTGCAGCGTCAGCGGAGGCTTATATGGCACACGCGAAGTGCACCTGCACGTCAGGGTCCGAGGTTTTTGCGGGGACGGGGCGTCTGCGTCAACAGGTGGGGAAGGGGTGCTGCTGAGCGCCGATGGTGGGGATCACGAGCCGTGCGAGTGTCCCGCCTCCTCGATGACCAGGGTGACCTTCGCCGCGCCGGGGCCCAGCTTGAAGACGTAGGTCCCCACGGCCGACAGGGGGACGGTGTGCTTGCCCTTGATCTCGGCGCACTCGGGGATGCTCTTCTCGCTCTTCTCGATCGCCACCGCCGCCTTCTTGGTGAAGTACCTCGCCGACGCAGCTGGCGACGTCATCCTCTTCCTCGACGCCGACGTGCCGCTCCCCGGCAAGATGACCCCGTAGGCCTTGTGGTC
>JAKLHH010000043.1 GCA_022710245.1 Myxococcota bacterium | reverse complement strand
ACGAGCTCCTCGAGCACCTGAAGCACAACTCGGAGGTCTGAAGGGGGGGCGGTGCCGTGTCCACGGTGCGGGGGGATGCTGATGGGCGAGCTCTACGGCGAGCGCCGCGCCGCGCTCGATCCCTATCGCAGCGCGCCGTCGGACCGGCTCCCGGCGGAGGCCGCGGCGAGCCTGCGGGTCGAGCGCTGCATGGCGTGCCACGGGCACTGGTTCGACGGCGGACAGATCGCCGACGCGATCCGGCGCTCGCTGCTCCACTTGATCCCGCCCGCGCCGCCGGCGGTGGCGCGCCAGCGCGTGGACGGTCCCTGCGGACCCTGTCCTCGCTGCGGCGAGCCGCTGCAGCTCGTGGAGAGTCAGTCCGTCGAGCTGGAGTACGACCGCTGCCCGCGCTGCAAGGGGATCTGGTTCGACCCGGGCGAGGCGCTCCGCTACGCGGATGACCACGTCGCGTTGCTCGCGCTGATGCTCTACGAGTTCGACTGAGCCCCCCCGCCGCGGCACAGCTTTCGGTCACCCACCGCCCTCCCCCTCCGAGCCTCGGAGGCCAGTTCGACGGCAAGCCGTGTCATCCTGCTCGGTTCCTCTGGCAGGCCGCTTGCACTCGGCGCCGCAGCACTCGGAGGAACCATGCGCGCGCCACCCCTGCGTCCGCTCGCGATACTCCTCACCCTGCTCGCGGCCCGCACCGCCCCGGCCCAGACTCGCTACAGCCTGCCGGAGTCGGTCGGCCTCGGCGCGACGACCGTGCATCGCTACGACGATCCGCGCGTGGCGCCCTCGCACATCGCCGTCAGCCTCTGGGTGCCGGTGAGCGATCAGCGCGGCTGCCAGCTCCTCGACCTCAACCGCAAGACGACGCGCGAGGTGCTGCCGCGCCGCTGCGTGATCGGCGACGGCTCGACGAAGCGCGCGTTCATCGGCATCGACCAGCGGCCCGGCACGCCGCTCGACCAGGCGCTCTCGCGCATCGAGACGCAGATGCCGCGCGGGCGCGACGGCCGCGTCGCCGCCGACGACGCCATCGACTTCGTGCGCCGCGAGACGAACCGCCTGATCCGCTGGACCGCGGGGAGCCACTACAACGACGGCCGCCCCGAGCTCGACTGGGATCGCGCGCTGACGCCGCTCCCCGACGCGGCCTGGGAGAGCTTCCGCGCCGCGGGCTCGCTCGCGGTGGGCTCGCCGCCCTACCTGACCGGCGTGCGCTTCCCCGTGGTGCCCTTCGAGCGCTGGCTCGAGGTGGGTCAGGGCTACTGCCTGCAGAAGGCGCTCCTCGGCGCGCTGCTCCTCGAGCGCGCCGGCGTCCCCTGCCGGCTGGTGCAGGGCGCGGTGGCGAAGGGACCGGGCTGCACCACCGGGCACGCGTGGATCGACCTCGGCGACGGGCGCATCCTCGATCCGGCGTGGGGCTCCCTCGATCGGCCGACCGCGCGCGACTCGCAGTTCCCCGATCGCTTCCGCTTCGGCTCGTCCTTCCGCTTCGAGAACCAGTGCTACCCGTACCTGGCGTTCCCCGGGCAGCCGGAGTGAGTGACGGAGCTCGCGCTGCTGCAGATTCGCTGAGCGCAGGTTGTCGTGCGAGCCCCGTGGCCAGACGGTGGGGGCCAGGCCCGGCGGCGTGGTCTGCACCGCGACCAGCTCGATCGACGCTGAGCTCGCGTCGGACGTGGGGCCGGTGGCGCCGAGGACGAGCAGCCCATCGTCCGTGAGGACCGCGGGGCCCGAGAGCTGGCTCGCGGGGAGCGGCACCTCCCAGACCGGCTCACCCGCCAGCGAGTAGGCGGCGACCCTCGGCGTCTCGCTCGCGTTCTGCTCGCGAGAGCCGTTGATCAGCAGGTAGAGCTTGCCGTCCGAGCCGAGCGGCCCGACGGAGACGAGCTGCGTCGTGCCCTCGGCACCGGAGCCAGGGAGCTGTCTCTGAAAGACGACGTCCCCTTGCGCGGAGAGGGCCGTGAGCGTCCCCCTGCCAAGGCCGTAGTAGATGGTGCCGCCGAGCGCCACGGTGAACGCCCCGTCGACGAGCTCGCCGCTCAGCGTCCGGGTCCACCGCGGTCGACCGCAGCCCGCGTCGAGGGCCACCACCTTGGAGACGGCGGCGGTCCCGGCCCCGCTGACCGTGACATTCACCAGCAGATCGCCAGTGGCGGCCAGCGCCATGCTGGTGACCGTCCCCCACCGCGACGCGGTCGTCTGCTCCAGGACCACCTCCCAGCTCAGGGCGCGGTCCGGCCCCAGCTTCACGACCCTCGCGCCCGCGAGGCCCAGGAATAGCTCCCCCCGCGGTCCGGCGACGAGCTGGTACAGCGGATCGGCTAGCGGGCTCACCTCGCTCACCGCGCCGCTGGCGGCGTCCAGGACGTAGAGCGTCTTGTCGCTGCCCGCGTACACCCGCCCAGCGCCCGCGAACGGCCCCGCCACCTGGATCTGGTTCAGCGGGACCAGCCCGCCCAGGTTCGCTGACCAGCCGCCCGAGCCGACGTCGTCGAGCGCCAACCCGATGACCCTGGCGCGTCCCTGCGATGGCTCCAGGTCGGGGCCGTCGAGCCCGACCTCGCCGAAAAAGGTCATCCCGGGCGCGCCGGAGCCGGAGCCCATGATGTTGCGCCCTGACTCCACCGTCCGCTGCAGCTGTCCGTCGCGGGAGACGAGCTGGATCCCGCCCCACCTGCTCATCGCCACCAGCCGACCGTCTGGCCAGCCGAGGACCACGCTCGGCGCCTCGAGCCGCCCGGCGAGCAGCGTGCACCGCCACTTGAGCGCCGGCGTCACCGGCAGCGAGGCGGCCTAGTCCTTCTGCTGCACGGCGCCGGGAGCAGTGCAGCGTGAGAGATCGAGATCGGGCGAGCTCGCCGCGTCGGCTCCTGCCGGAAGGGTACGGGTGGACGAGCAGCCGAGGCAGGAGAGCACTAGCACTACGACGGCGAGCGGGCGCCGGCTGCGAGGCTGTGATCCATCGCGTACCCCCTCTGCTCGATCGCGACTACGTTGCCGGCTCGCCCCACCACTCGCCCAGCGCGAGCTCGACCTCGAGGAACGGCGCGGCGCGCACCACGTCCTGCTCGCCGTGGACCCCGAGCTCCAGCCAGCGGCCGCCGGAGAGCTCGCTCACCGTGAGCGTGCGCGCCTCGAGGTCAATGAACCAGAGGTGTCGGACGCCCAGGCGGGCATAGAACGGACGCTTCACGCGCTGGTCGAAGCCGCGCGTCGAGGGCGAGAGGATCTCGCAGACCCAGTCGGGCACCACCGAGATCGCCTGGTCCAGAGGCGGCGCCGGCATCCGCTCGCGGCGCCAGCCGGCGAGGTCCGGGGAGAACTCTGGGGAGCCCGGCGCCTCGATGCCCGGCTCGACCAGGATCCACCAGCCGCCCGGCCCGCCGCGGCCCCGCCGGTACGGTCCGACGAGCTCCGCGGCGAGCAGGCCCTCGACATCGGCGTGCTGGAAGCGCGGCCGCGGGCTGGTGTAGAGCACGCCGTCGATGATCTCGCCCTTCACGTGCTCGGGGAGGGCCTCAATATCCTCGAGCGTCGCCGGTCGGCCCTCGGGTGTGTAGACACGGACCATGGATCGATGATGCCGCGGGCCAGGGGGGCAGGCAAGCGCGGCGAGGCTACTGCTTGACGATCACCTCCGCCCGTTCGGGCTGCAGGTAGTCGATCCGCGTGCGCTCGCTCAGGCGTCCGCTCTCGAGGCTGCCCTCGACGAGCTCGTAGCCGAGGAGCGCGAAGACGCGGCCGCGGAAGAAGATGGGCCGCGCGTTGCCGTACCAGTCGACGCAGGAGACGACGCACGCGTCCTGCACGTTGCCCTGCCGCGCGGCGAGCGCGCCGAGGTGGCTGAAGGAGAGCGCGCCGCTCACCTGCAGCATCACCACCTCGGCCGAGCCCTCGACCAGGTGCCGCCAGGGCGCGCCCTGCAGCCGCACCGGCAGGCCGAGGAGCCCGCCGCCGCGGTCGTCCGGCTGGAAGAAGAAGCCGTGGCTCCGCGTCTCGCCCTGCGTGGCGCCGCGGTGGAGGTAGGTCCCGCGGAGCGCCGGCTTCTCGGTGAGCTCCACCGCGCTGAAGACGAGCCCGTCCTTGCCCCCACCGACGACGACCGCGTTGCCGCCCATCGCCTCCAGGCGATCCACCTGGTGCGCGAGCGCGAGCTCGGTGACGCTCTTCGGGTCGCCGACGCTGGTCACGTAGACGCGGCCCGAGGCCTGGCCGCCGCCGTACCAGCCGCCGCCCGCGCCCCAGAGGAGGTGCTCGCCGACGAAGCGGTTCTGGAAGGAGTAGCCCTCGCGCGGCGCCGGGAGCGCCGTGTAGGCCGACTCGGCGACGGGGCGCGGCGTCTCGTCGAAGTCACGCAGGCGCAGGCGCAGCAGCGCAAGGCGGCTCCGCGTGTGCTCCGGGCCCCACATCGCGTCTCCGGCGGACGAGTCGGTGACCACCACGTGCAGGCGGCCCCCGTCCTCCTTGAACGAGAACTGATCGATCGGCGTGCCACGCGCGCGGATCGCGGTGACCTCGCCCTTCAGGATCGGCATGCGGTAGAGGTAGACGGGCGCCTCGTCGCGCTCGCCGTGCTCGTCGGCCGCGCCGTCCCAGCCGGCGCCGACCCAGACGTAGACCGCGTCGCGGGAGACGTAGAAGGTGCGCGAGTAGGGCCCGAGCACCGCGCGCGCGCTGCAGGCGAAGCCGCGGCGGAGGTCGCACTGCACCACCGTGTGCAGCGTCGGGTAGGGCGTCGCCTGCACCGGGCGGTAGATGCTGACCTTGGAGAGGACCGGGCTCCAGTCCGAGGCGGCCTTGCGGCCCTCCGACCAGGTCGCCACCGCGGGGAGCGCGGGGTCGCCGGTCGCCGAGACGTTGAGGGAGTAGGGCATGTAGACGATCAGCTTGCCGTCGACGAGGCGGCTCGCGTAGTTCCGCGACGAGTAGTAGTCGTTCGAGCGGAGGAAGTGCGTCGCCTCGTGGCGGATGCGGCCGTCCTTCCCCAGGCGGAAGAGGCCGAGCTCGGTGGCCGCGACCTGGTAGCTGAAGCCGACCACGATCACGCGGTCGCGATCGAGGAGCATCTCGTCGTACCAGGTGCCGCGCGAGCCGCCCTCGGGGAAGGCGTTGCAGCGGCTCACCGGGCGCAGCACGGGCCGGCCCGCCTCGCGCTGGCGCACCGTGAAGAGGCGGCCGCGGCGGAGGATGACGAAGAAGTCGCCGGCGGCCTTGACGATGTCGCCCTCGTCGACGCCCGACTCCTGGTTGTTGGTGATCGACTCGTCCTTCGAGGAGGACTCGGCGGCCTTCGCGGCCTGGGCCGGGGCCGGGGCCGGGGCGGGGGCGGCGGCCGCAGCCTCGGCGGCGGGGGCGGCCGTGCTGGGCTGGGAGAGGCCGTAGTACTTCGCCCGCTGGCGCCGGAGGCGACGATCGGCGGCGGCGCGGAGCTGCTTCAGGTAGCCGTCGAACTCCGCGGCGGAGGCGAAGCGGCCGAGGCGGCGGTAGCTGGTGCCGCCGGGCAGCGGCGTGTCGGGCCGCGAGGGCAGCGCGCAGGCGGCCAGGGCGAGGGCGAGGGCGAGGCTCGTCAGGCGGAACATGCTCCCTCCTGTGCTTGCAGGTGACCTGTCCGCTGAACGCGGGCGGCGGGCCGGCGCTTACACTGGAGGCGTGAGGTCGTTCACAGCCGAGCGATGATCAGGAGTTATGCGCCGCGTGGGCGCGGCCGGGCGGCCGGGTCAGCCGAGGTCCTCGCCGCAGGTGGGGCAGAAGCGCCAGCCGTAGACCACGGCCTTCTCGTGCAGCGGGTCGCCGCAGCCCGGGCCGGGCTCGTGCTTGGCCTCGCTCCGGCGGTGGCGCAGCATCTTCACCATCGAGCCCACGTCCGCGATGGTGCCGACGCCCGCCAGCCCCTCGGGCTTCTCCTCGGTGAGGAGCTCGCTCGTGGCCACGCCGTCCATCGGCGGCGGCTTGGTGGGCTCGCCCGGGTGCGCGCCCTCGATGTAGACGAAGCGCTGGTTGCCGACGGTGAACTCGTCGCCGTCGACCAGCCGGTGCTGGTGGATGCTGCGGTCCGTGAGCCAGGTGCCGTTGGTGCTGCTCAGGTCCGCGATCATCATCTGTCCGTTGTCGCGCTCGAAGATGCAGGCGTGCTGCCGCGACGCGAGCGCGTCGTCGACCTGGATGTCAGCGTCGTCGCCGCGCCCGATGACCACGCGCCCCTTGAGCGCGAAGACCCGGTTCGCGAGCCTGCCGTCGAGCGCCTTGATCCACTTCTGGCTCATCGATTGACCGCCTTTGCTGTGGGAGACCAGCGTAGCTCGCCGCGGTGGCCGGCCGCAAGCCGCCACCCTGACTGACGCAGCTCAGGCCCTCCACCTCACCCGAGCTGCTTCTGCTCCAGCGCCTCCCAGCGCTCGAGGAGGCGCGCCGCCTCCTCGCGGGCGACGCGCAGCTCGCCGGTCAGGCGAGGCACCTCGCTGGCCGCGGCCGCGCCCTGGTAGAGCGCGGGGTCGGCGAGCTGGGCCTCGAGGGCGGCGACCTTCGCCTCGGCCTCCTCGATGCGCGGCAGGATCGCCTGCAGCTCGAGCCGCTCGGCGTAGGTGAGCGTGGCGGGCTTGCTCGAACGCCGGGGCTCCCTCTCCTTCTTCTCGCTCGCGGCAGGGTCGCGCGACCGCCCCACCTGCGCGGCGCCGCTCGCGCGCAGCGCGCGGTAGGTGCTGTAGCTCCCCTCGTAGAGCACCACCCTGCCCTCCCCCTCGAAGGCGAGGATGCCGGTCGCCACGCGATCGAGGAACCAGCGGTCGTGCGTGACCACGAGCGCGGTGCCGTCGAAGTCGATCAGCATCTGCTCCAGCGCCGAGATGGTGAGGAGGTCGAGGTCGTTCGCCGGCTCGTCGAGGAGCACCAGGTTCGTCGCCTGGTGGAGGAGGCGCGCGAGGGCCACTCGCGTCCGCTCGCCGCCAGAGAGCGAGCTCACCGGCTGCCGCAGCTTCTCCGGCGGAAAGAGGAAGCGGTCGAGGTAGGCGCGCGCCTCGATGGCGCGATCGCCGACGATCACGTGCGAGCCGCCGTCGGCCACGTTCTCCATGATCGAGCGGCGCTCGTCGAGGTTGTCGCGGAGCTGCCCGAGGTAGCTCACCTGCGTGTGCTTGCCGCGGACGATGCGGCCCGCCGCGGGCTCGAGCTCGCCGACCAGGGTGCGGAGGAGGCTCGTCTTGCCGCAGCCGTTCGGCCCGATCACGCCGAGTCGCTGCCCCTTGCGCAGCGTGAGGTCGAGCCCGTCGACGAGCGCGCGCCCCGCCACCTCGACCCGCAGGCCCTGCAGCTCGAGGATGGTCTTGCCGCTCCGCGTGCTCTCCAGCTCGAGGCGCACCTCACCCTGCCGCGGCGGCGGCCGCGCGGCCATCGCCTCCTCGGCGCGCTCGATGCGCGCCTTCTGCTTGGTGGTCCGCGCCTTGGGCTGGCGGCGCAGCCAGTCCAGCTCACGGCGGAGGAAGGACTGGCGGTTCGCCTCCACCCGCGCCTCGAGGGCCAGCCGCTCGGCCTTCGCCTCCAGGTAGTCCTCGTAGCTCCCGTCGTAGGAGTGGAGGATCCCGCGCTCGAGCTCGAGGGTGCGCGTCGCCACGCGGTCGAGGACGTAGCGGTCGTGCGTGATGAGGAGGAGCGCGCCCTTGAACTCCTCGACGAGGTGACGCTCGAGCCACTCGACGGTGTCCACGTCGAGGTGGTTGGTCGGCTCGTCGAGGATGGCGAGCTCGGGCGCGGCGACGAGGATGCGCGCGAGCCCGACCCGCCGCTGCTCGCCCCCGCTCATGGTCTGGACGCGCGCGTCCAGGGTGCGCACGCCGAGGTGGCCGAGGATCGCCTCGGCGCGGTGCGCGACCTGCCAGCCTCCGAGCCGCTCCACGTCGGCGGCCGCGCGCTCCTGCGCCGCGAGGAGCGCGGCGAGGTCGCCGTCGCCGGCACCAGCCGCGAGCGCCGCGCTGGCGGCCTGGTGGCGCGCCTCTGCCTCGCGCCACTCGGCGAGGCCGGCGAGGACCTCCTCGCGGGCGGTGCGACCAGGGTCGAGCGTCGGGCACTGCGGCAGGTAGGCGATGCGCGCGCCGCGCTGCACCGCGCGCTCGCCGCCGTCGGGCACCTCGAGGCCGGCGAGGACGCGGGCCAGCGTGCTCTTGCCCGAGCCGTTGACGCCGAGCAGACCCACGCGCTCTCCGTCGCCGATGGTCAGGCTGACGTTGGCGAGGACCGTGTGCGGACCGTAGGCCTTCTGCAGGCCGCGTGCGTCGAGGACAGGCATGGCGCGGGGAAGCTAGCACACCGCCACGGGTGCGTGCACGACCGTGCTGCCTGCCGCAGCAGCCCGATTGCACTGGCCGCTCCAGCAGCCACCGCAACCCCAGGTCCGGCGCGCATCTTCTCGAGACAGAGCAAAGGTCCTTCCCTGACCGGTTTCTTGCCGTCTAGAGTACAAGCATCATGACGCTCGACGTCTCGGCCATTCGACTTCACCTCGAGCGCCTCGCAGAGCTCGCCCCCGACGATCCACGCTGGTGGCGCGCGGGGCCGGTGTGGAGTGCTGCGAAGCTGCGCAGGTTCGAGGCCACACACTTCGTGCTGCCTGCCGCCTACCGAACCTGGCTCGTCGAGGTCGGCGACGGCGGTCTGCTGCTCCAGTGCGACGACTACCGGAGCTTCAAGACCTGGGGGGCGATGCTGCCGCTCGCAGGGCGAAGACGCCCCGAGCTCGCGCTCGCCGGGCAGCCGTTCCGGATCACGCGCGACTGCAAGGCGAGGGAGCCCGTGTCGGGTGTGCTTCACCTCGGCATCCACGAGGGCGCCAACGCGCGCTACCTCGTGTGCACCGGCAAGCGCGCCGGCGAGATCTGGGAGCGCTCGGTCTACACAGACTGGTTCTATCGCGTCGGCACGTTCGTCGAGCTCGTCGACACCTGGATCGCGCAGTCGACGAGAGTCGTCGAGGCGTGGGCAGCCCCGCGCGATCCCGCGCAACTCGCAGACGTCGAGCCCGCGGAGCGGTTCTCGAAGCTCCTCGGCGCCGCGCTCGTTCCGTGGCTGCGCGTCGGATCGGATGTCTTCGTCGAGGCGTTTCGCCAGCTGCCGCGCGAGAAGCACCGCGACTCGTACTTCGCCCTCGAGAGCGCGATCGCGACGTACGCCGACCAGCTCGCCGCCTCGCCCGCACTCGCACATGCCGCGGCCCGCGCGTTCCTCGGCGTGTACGAGGAGCACTACCGACCATACACGGAGACCGAGCGCGCGCTCGTCGCGATCTTCGACACCGAGCAGCCCGACCTCTCACCCGCTAAGGTCGCGCGCTTGATCGCCGCGCTCCCCATCGGGCGCGGTCGCACGCCCGAGCACGAAACGGGGAACTGGCCTGCGAAGTGGGTGCAGGTGGCCCTCGTCGAGGCAGGCCGGCTCGACGAGGCGCTCGCGCTGTTCCGCGTGCAGCCGTGGCTCCTCTCCGGCGACTGGATCGCGCTCGCGCGCGCGTGCATCGCGCGCGGCCGCGCCGGCGACGCGTTCGCCGCGATCGACGCGCTGATCGTGGATCCTGGCCGCCCCACCGGAGAGCGTCGCGGAGCCTACGAGATCGCGCGCGCGTGGCTGCTCCTCGAGCAGGGCGACCGCCCCGCGGCGATCGCCGCGCTCGAGCGCGCGCGTGAAGACTACGGCGAGGCCGGCGACGAGCTCCTCGCCGCCGTCCGCGCAGGCCGCGAAGGCCCGACGCCGACCTATCACGCCTCCTACTCACCCGGCGCCGTCGCGTCACCGTTCGGCCGGCCACGCGACTTCGGCCTCGTCGCGTTGCTCTATGGCATCGGCGGCGACGGCGAACACATGATCGACGCCGCGATTCGCGCGCTCTCCGTCGACGCGGTGAAACGCGACGCACAGGAGCTCGTGAACCAGACCGCGCACCTGCGCATCGGCCGCGCGCTGCTGGGCACCATCGAGAAGACGCCGCGCCTCGTGGTCGATTACGGCGCGAACCTGAGCCGTGCGACACTCGCCGAAGCGCTGCTCGACCGCGTCGGCGAGCTCGGCATCGAGGTCCGCCGCGGTCGCTGACACGGGAGGCTCGAGCTCTCCAGCGATCGTCGACGGTCGCGCTGATCCGTGCTGCTCGCGGAACAGGCTGCTGACTCGCAGACGTCTCCGTCTGGCCGCGGGGCCCCGCAGATGGTCCCGACCGTCGGCGTGCACGTGCTACCTACCGCCGCAGCCAGATTGCACTGGCCGCTCCAGCAGCCACTGCAACTCAGGGTGCGGCACGCATCTTCGCGAGATGAGAGGTCCTTTCCTGGCCGGCTTCTTGCTGTACCTGGAGCAGAGCCATGCGCGCCTTCGTCTCCCGTGCCCTCGCCCACGCCGGCGTCCTGGCCGCCCTCGTCGGGCTCGCGACGACGGCGCACGCGCAGCGCAGCCGCTACCTCGACGACCTGACCACCCCCTACCAGGGTCCGAAGCGCCGACCGATCTTCCGCTTTCCCTGCGGGTTGCACGGGCTGAAGCACGGCTGGACCGCCTCGGTGGGCCGCAGCAACTCGGACCTCCACCACGGTCTCGACCTCCAGGTCCTCGGCCGCCCTGACGGGCTGCAGCTCCACAGCTTCCACTTCCCCTCGCTCCTCGGCCACGGGCGGATCCGCGACCTCTGGGACACGCGGCGCGAGCTGAGAGACGGCGAGGAGCTCCGCACCAACACCCTCGAGGACGGTCGGGGATCGGACGCCATCCGCACCGGTCTGCTCGCGCTCCCCGACGGGCGGTTCCTCGGGCGGAGCGAGCTCCTCGGCCAGGGTGCGGTGCGCGAGCGGGTGACGTTCCTCGTCTCGACGGACGGGCGCATCGCCCGCCGCATCCCCGAGGAGACCTACCAGCAGCTTCGCCGACTGGGCCAGGAGGACCTGCGCACCACCGCGACGCGGAGCCGCGAGCCGGGCTTCAAGGTGCGGGCGCCTCGCGAGGCGATGCGCTCCGCGCTCTCGCGCTTCCACTATCCGGGAGGGCTCGATCTGTCGGCGGTCGCCCCGCCGCCCGGCGTGCCCGTCGAGCGGACCTATCGCGAAGAGCGAGGCGAGCACCGCCTGCGCGACCGCTGGACCGAGGCGGGCGTCACCTGCAGCCTGGAGACCGAGAGCTACAAGCTCCGCGGCGCGCGGCGCTTCATCAGCCACACGCTGGTGATCCGGGGCGCACGCGTCACCGATCACTACGTCGAGCTCACGCCCACCCGGCGCGGCACCACGCTGAGGGCGATCGCGCGGGCAGAGTACGACGCGGCGCGCGCGCGCGCCGACTGGCTCCCGCCCGAGCGGGAGGAGCTCCGGGCCACGGCCACGCGGAGCGGCTGGCCGGGCTACCAGCTCCGCGACCCCCGCGAGCCGATGGATCGGCTCCTCGCCCGCTTCCACTACCCCGGCAGCGCTGACCTCTCGCGGATCGCGCTGCCCGCGGGCGTGCAGGTCACCCGCAAGGCCGACGCCTCCCGTGGTCGCCACGAGCTGGTCGACCGCTGGAGGACGCCCGAGGGCGAGTGGCTGCTGAAGACGGTGAGCTACCGGCTGGGCGACGGCGACCGCTACGCCGTGCACACGCACCTCGAGTCGCCCGGCGGCACCGAGGACCACCACGTCCTGCTCGAGCGTACGCGCACCGGCGCCCGCACGCGACCGCTCGATCGTCGCGCCTTCGAGCAGGCGTGGCAGGCCGAGCACCTGCCCTCCGCCTCGCCGCGCCGACGCGGCGAGCTGCGGCACAGGCTGCACCTCGTGCACGGGCTCCCCGACCGCGAGGGCGTTCCGGGCAAGCGCGGCGTGCTCGACCGCCTGCGTCCGCGGACCCGCGCCGAGGCCGCGGCGGTCGCGGCGATCTATCAGCCCAGCCAGGGGGGCTATCAGGGGCCGCGCAGCTACTGGCGTGGCACCGCGTTCCTGGTCGCGGCGCCGGAGGCGCGCCGCCCCGGTCTGGTGCTGACCAACCACCACACGCTCGTGCTCGGCCCCGACGGGCGCCCCGACATGATCTTCCGCTTCGACGACGGCAAGACCGCGACGCAGGTCCGCGCCGCCCGTGTCGTCTATGACAGCGTGGCGCTCGACGCCGCGATCGTCGAGCTCGCGCCGGCGACGCTCCCCGCGCTCCAGCCGCTCGCGCTCGTCGACCGCGTCCCGGCCACGGGCGCGCGCGTGGTCATCACGGGCTACCCGGATCTCTCGCTCCTGCCGCGGGACGCGCTCACCCACGCGGCCCTCGGCCGCAACTACCCCCGCCACCTCGACGAGGTCCCCTCTCGCCCTGGTGAGCAGCCCCGGCGCAGCCAGCTCACCGCCAAGTCCATCGCCACTGGCCAGGTGACCGGCGGCGATCGCGACGGCGGCTTCCACCACGACGCGGTCTGCGAGCCAGGGAACAGCGGGAGCTGCGTCAGTCTCGCCGAGGGCGGCGCGATCGGGCTCCACCGCGCGCACGTCGCGCCGCGCGACGCCACGCACCCGCTCACCGAGGGCGTCGCCACCTCCATCCGTGACCTCCTCGCGGACCTGCGCGCCAGGAGCCCGGCGGTCTATTCCCGGCTGACCGTGACCCGGTGACCGCTCGCCCCGCGACCTCCGGCGCCGCCGCGCCACCTCCTCTGTGGAGCCCGCGCCACCACGGAGGGTCGTTCATGCGCTACTGGCTGCTCTTCGCGACGCTCGCTGCCTGCGACGCGAGCCCTGCTGCCCGACGCCTCGACGGCTGGTCCTCGCTGCGAGAGCTCGGCGTCCCCCCTGCCGATCGCGGCGCGAGCCTCGAGGCGGCGACGGTCAGCTGCAGCTTCCTGGCGCCAGCCGGGGGAAAGGCCAAGAACCCGGTCAGCTTCAGGGTGACGATGCCGGCGGCCGTCGTCGGCGTCTCCTACCTGGTCGACGGCAAGTACGCGATCGGCGAGAGCACCGACGACGCCGGCGGCTTCCCCGTCACCTACAGCTTCAGCGAGCTCGGGACGCGCGTGGTCAGCGCTCGCGGCCGGGACGCGGCGGGCGCCCACCTCGCGACCTGCGACCTGAGCCTCACCGTCGAGGCGAGCCTCCCCGAGGTACCCTACTTCTACCAGTACGCGAACAACCTCTATCCGGCCTCGACCTGTCAGAACACCTCGATCGCGATGGTGCTCGCCTGGCTCGGCTGGAAGGGCAAGCCCGACGACATCACCTCGGCGTGGGGCAAGGACAAGGCGCAGAGCCCCGCGGGCCTCGCCGCGGTCTTCAACGACTACGCCGCCAAGCTCGGCGTGCCTCAGCGGCTGCAGGCGCACACCGACGGCAGCGTCGGCGCGGTGCGCGCGCTCCTCGCCGTGGGCAAGCCCGTCATCGTCCACGGCTACTTCACCGGCGGCCACGTGCTGGTGATCCTCGGCTTCACCGGCAGCCAGTACGTGGTGCATGACCCGGCCGGCAAGTGGTCTCAGCAGTTCAAGGGCGGCTACCCCGCTCCGCAGGGGCCGACCAGCGGCGAGGCCGTCGCGTACGCCCAGGCGCCCTTCGAGCAGGCGATCGCCACCTCGGACGGCTCCGCCCCCGAGCCGATCTGGTACCACGAGCTCAAGTAGCGGCTGGACGGTCGCGCCGCGCGCGTTGCAGACTCCGGCCATGCGACCTGTCAGCTCCGAGATCATCATCGAGGCGCCCGCGGCGCTCGTCTTCGAGGTCATCACCGACCTCGACCGCTATCCCGAGTGGAACCGCTTCACGCCGCGCATCACCCTGGCCACGCGCGACCTCGCGGTCGACGCCGAGCTCGACCTCGACTGCCAGATGAGCGAGCGCGAGCTCCTGCGCGACGAGCGCGAGGTGATCCTCGCCGTCGATCGCCACCGCCTCGCCTTCTGCATGGGGACCTCGCGGACGCGCGGACGCCCCGGGATCTGGAGCCAGCGCTGGCAGGAGTGCCACGCGCTCGGGCCCGCGCGGACCCGCTTCGTCAACCACGAGCGCTTCAGCGGGCTCATCTCGCCGCTCGTCTACCTCCTCTATGCGCGCAAGCTGCGCCGCGCCTTCGAGGGCTACTGTCGTGACCTCAAGCTGCGCGTCGAGGAGCTGCACGCGCGGCAGGCGGCGTGAGCACCGCCTCGCTCCGCGTGGCGCGGGCGCCACACCCAGGGCGGCGGCGTCACGGTGGTGACGCCGGGAGTCACGAAAAAGCGCTGAGCTCCCGCCCGCCCGCTCCGGGCACGGCCCTTGCTGCCTGCACACGGCGCGAGGAGATCATGCGTACACGCTTCGTCGCCCTGCTCGCGTCCGCCGCCGTGCTCGCGCCCGCGGTGCTGCTCGGCTCCGGCTGCATCCAGCTCCCCTACCTCGAGGAGGGCGGCCGCTGCAACGCCGTCGGCGTCTGCGGCCCTGGCCTCGCCTGCCGCGCCGGGACCTGCGTCAAGGAGCGCGGCCTGGGGAGCTGGCTCGAGATGACCGCGCCGCCGCTCAAGGCGACGGCGATCTGGGGAGCCGGCACGACCGTGCTCGCCGTGGGGGACGGCGTCCTCCGCCTCGACGGCGAGACCTGGCGCGCCGAGGCTGGCGTGCCGCAGGGGACCTACCGCGCCGTCTGGGGGCGCTCGGCAGACCAGCTCTGGCTCGGCGGCGATGACCTGCTGCTCGCCAGGACGCAGGCAGGCTGGACCGCGCAGGAGCTCCGCCAGAGCGGCACGAAGATCGAGCACTACGCCGTGCTCGCGCTGGGCGGCGACGCGAGCCACGAGTGGGCGATCGCCTCGAGCGGCGGCAAGTCGCTGCTCCTCGAGAACGCGGGCTCCTACTGGAAGACCGTCTTCTGGTACGGCGGCACGGGGCAGCCCGCGCGGGCGCTGCCCGCCGCGCCGAGCCTCCTCGCGCGCTCCGGGACGCTGCTCATCGCGGGCGGCGACGAGCTCCTCTACTGCTACCAGAACATGGAGTACGGCGTCCCCGCCTGGGAGGCGGTGAGCTGGAGGAGCTACACCTCGCACGCGGACACCGCGCTCCCGCCGCTGCGGGCGATCAGCGGCGGCCCGAAGTACTGGGTCGGCGCGGGCGGCGCCAGCCTCGCCACCTACGACGACGCCTCGAGCGAGCTCGGCGTCAGCAGCGACTCGCGCGACGCCGCCGTCAGGCGTGACGCGAGCGGCGTCGCCGCGCTCGACCCCGGGCAGTACTTCGTCGTGGGCAGGCCGCTGCAGCTGCGAGCGCCGGACCCCTCCTCCGGCGTGACCACCTCGCCAGTCGAGGTCTGCGACGCGAGCGGGTGCAGCCTCGAGCGCGTCCCCGCGAGCCGCGAGAACAAGCCGCTCCAGGCGGTCTGGGCCGGGGGCGACGGCAGGGTGATCGCGGTCGGCGATGGCGTCATCCTGAGGCGGACGGTGCCGGCGCTCTGAGCCGACCTGCTCCGCCTTCGAGCCCCGCGCCCGACGCTGCTAGTCGTTGAGCCGGGCGACGGACCCGGCGATAGTGCCCCGGTGATCCAGCAGGCCCTCGTCGACGCCCTGAACGCGCCTGCGCTGCGTCGGCTCTCGCGCGACCTCCTCGCGCTCCTCCTCGCGCGCCACGGCTGGCTCGCCGCGGGGTGCTGCGCCACCAGGCGATCCCGCTCGCGCTCCCGGCGGACGAGGGCGAGACGCTCGCGCTGCGACTCACGATGGCCCCGCTCCTCTGGGAGCTCGATCAGGTCCAGCTCGGTGTCGCCGACGGACCGGCGCGCTCGCTCACGCTCCGGCCGCGCGGCGTGAAGGACGGCGTTGGCGAGTCGCTGCGCGCCCAGCTCGCGACCGTCGACGGCGACCGCGCGGTGCTGCGCACCGGCGAGGCCGTGGAGCTCCGCTTCGCGGCCCCGCCGCCGCCCGCTCGAGCGCACGGTCACCCTGCGCATCCACGGCTACTACGAGATCGCGGTCGGCGGCCGCGGCTGGCTGAACCCGCTCGCCGTCCTCGCCCACCGCTCGGGCCGCGACTCGCTGCCGCGTCACGTGCTGCGGCTCGCGCAGCGGAGCCAGTCTGCGCGCGCCCACGTGGGAGCGCCCGGTGAAGCTGTAGTTGTTGTGCTCGTCGAC